>CAMWSZ010000485.1 GCA_947177005.1 uncultured Clostridia bacterium
CCGGATATAATGTAACGGTGGGGCATCCGGGCCAGCATCCAGACTTTCTTGCCGCCTTGCAAAGCCCCTGCGGTTTCGTAAGTCACGCCCTCGCCCAACAGGTCATCGGTAAACTGAAAAGCATCCACGTTCTGCACCACCTTGTAGCGGTCAGAGACAATGCCGAGAACAGTGCCATCGGTGCTGCGGGTGTTTGCCCTGTAGCCGGGGATCAGATGATTATCGTCAGTATAGACATCCTTCTGAATGACAGACCAGTTCAATCCGGCATAGATCAAGGCATCTCTGGAAGTTGGGGCCTCTTTGACTTCCGTCCCCAAGCCATGCCAAGGTTTCTCACGGACATAAAACATAGTTTCAACGTTAGCGGACATTTTTGTTTCCTCCTTAAATTTCAGATATGATTGGTATAGCATCGTTCGCAATAGCCGGGGGCATCCTCAGACGGATAGTGCGGTTCATCCGCCTTTACCAGCCTTCCGCAACCGGCGCAGTGACTGTAGTGATATTCTTCGCAGTATTCGCAAAGTGGTGTTAAGCTGTCGCCCAAAACATCATCCCGCCAAATACGTTCGCCGCAGCAGGTACAGATCACAGTCTCTGCTTTCAGACATGAGGGACAGAAGCAGTCTCCCTCAAAGACGGTTAAGCGGTCTGCGGGATATAACTTCCCGCAGACCGCGCAGGTCGAGAAAACCAGCTGCATAGATCAGTTCTCCTCGTCGATAATCGAGTCAATCACCACACAGATCACAGCTGATGCAGCCGCCAAAAGAACCTTGAACAGTTTCTCTACAAGCTTGCCGGAAAGTTCATTCATCTCCCATTGTGTACCCGCGGAGCAAATGACTGACCATATCTGCGAGTATGTTACGGACAGAAGTCAACAGCAATTTTGTTATTTTTGCGCTCTCCTTTCTATAAAATAGTCGAAAAAGCAAAAATATTCCATGAGTCATCACCCACGTAATGTCTGCTTCTTTCGTATAAATAATATGTGATTGAAAAAACTGGAAAAACGGATAAGGCGTATCAAGGGAAGCAACAGGATCATCCGGCAAATGATTGCTGAGCCGTTTCATTGTGTCCACTGTATCCGGCCCCTGAAATGACTCTGCGGCGGAGAGACGGTATCCCTCCATAATTCTCCTGGAAAAAGACGGAGGTAGACATCGACGTTCCCGTCTTTGTCTACCTCAATCTTGGAGATCAGTTGCTTTAACTGACCGTTATTCAATTTTCGCACGGTGAGGAATTCGTCTAAATTCTGGAAAATTTGGCTTATCATGCGGTCAATCGTTTTATCGTCCAACATAGTCAGCTCCATTTGCCGCAGCTGCTCCTCTAAGTGTCCGATTTCCTCACGGGTGCTGCCTAGGCGCTTGTCCAGTTCCTGACGTGTAATCAAATCATCCGCATACAGGTCTAAGTACTTCTGCCTGGTCCTCTCTAATTTGGAAAGCCTGCTTTGGAGTTTCTTCCTGTCTTCTTCTGAGGTATTGGCTCCAAAGTATGTCTTTTTCAGTTCCTGCCGGATCATCTGTATCACTTTTTTCCGGTCTTGGATAAGCGAACGAAAGTACTCGTCCAGCTTGTCCATCAGTGCGTTTTCCTCTAATGAAACAGCGTTCTCACATTGATCCGCGCCCTGCCCGTTGCGTTTGCTGCAAGTCCAGCGGACATATGTATTCTGGTAAGTACGGCTGACCCGCCGGAAGGACCAGCCGCACTCCTTGCATTGAATCAGCGTAGAAAACAGATATTTGCTGTTCTGCCGTTTGTGGTCATGGCGAAACTTGCGGTTGCGTTCCGCTTTGATCTCTCCCGCTCGTCGAAACTGCTCATCAGTAATGATGCGCAGTTCCGGACGGTCCACGATCTTCCACTCATCAGCGGATTTCTTCACTCTTGCGCTGGTCAGAAAATCGCTGATCTCCTGCTTGCCATTGATAATTTTGCCGGTATAGAGGGGATTTGTCAGGATGCGGCAGACTGCATTCTGACTCCAATTTCGTCCCTGCTTGGTTTTACGGCCCTGCTGGTTCAGGGTCGCAGCGATCTTATTCGCCCCATAGCCGTCATTAATGTACCAGTCATACATCTGCCGGATAATGGCAGCTTCTTCCGGATTGATTGTCAGATTGAAGTAGTCCCCAATCGTCTTATCGTATCCGTAAACTAGATTCGGCACCCTGCCCCGTTCGGCGTTGACGCGCTTGCCGAACTTGATGCGTTTGGACATATTGGCGGATTCCTCCTGGGCCAGTGCGCCGAACATAGTAAGGACAAACTCGCTGTCTCCCATAGAATCCATATTGGCGGTAAGAAACAGCGTCTGTATTCCAAGCGCTTTCAGGTGCCGGACGCTTTGCAGCAGATCAACAGTGTTGCGGGCCAGACGGGAGATGTCCTTGACCACCAGTTGGTCAAACAACCCCAGTTCTGCGTCGGCCATCATCTGTTGAAACTGTCTGCGGTGTCTGATTTTTGTGCCGGACAGTCCCTCGTCGGCATAAAGCCGAATCAGGTCATGACCGTTCTTTTCGGCGTACTCAACAAAGAACTTTTTTTGTGTCTCCAGACTGTTGAGCTGGTCTGCCCTGTCCGTAGAGACACGGCAGTATGCGGCGATCTTCAAGAAAACATCCTCCTCCTGACAACTTTTCCCGCAATGCTATGCGGTGCGGCTTTCATCGGATGTTTGTTCTACGTACAATTGTTCTTCAATCTGCTCTTTGGCCTGGGGGATGGCAGCTTGCAGCAAGATTGCGAGTACCTGCTCTGCGTACTGCTCCTGTTCTTGGGGTGGATGAAATCGAACATTCATGGTTTACTCTCCTCCTTTACACAAATATATGGGTCTGGATACATCCTTAGAACTCCAACCCATACGTATAATATATCTCTAAAAAAGCCGGAGATATGGATATTCACTTGCTTTTTTGCAAATAAGGGCTTAACAATTTCTCAATAGGCGGCGTTGGTCTATATGCAGGCATCGTCCGTATCCCTTGATTTTTTTGGTGGCAGCGTTGCTC
>CAMWSZ010000486.1 GCA_947177005.1 uncultured Clostridia bacterium
CCACATTACCAAACGCGACTGGATTACAGAAGTTTTTTAATGAGAGTTAGTATTAAAACTCCTGACGGGTGGACTGACTATCCCTTCGACTATGATCCCAAAATCATTGCTGAAATTGTACAGCAGCGGATCGAAAAACAGCCCGAACCGGAAGCTCCCTATACTGACGGCAGCAGCCGCCTGGGTGTGCGGGTCATGTGCAAAGAGTCCATGAATGATGTTCCAGATGCCATGTACAACGGGATTGCTAATCCCTGGCCTGCCATTCTTGTGTTTGAACCCTATATGATGACCTATGATAAGTAGACCGCATTTCTCATAAAGAAGGAGGACAACAGCATGAAGCTTTTTGTTGCCCTGACAATGAACGTGCCGCAAAGAAGAGGAAATTTTGTTCTTTGCGGCCGCAGCACATATGCAAAATCAGGAACGAGAAAAACGCCCGGGCACCTGTTTCGCTGGGATGGGAGAAGTTTGTAATCGAAGTCTGACTCCAGATCCCCAAAAGGCGGAACGTCTGCGAAAGCAAAAGTACTGGTACTTCAAAATCAACATATTGGAGGTAATTTGAATGGTAAGCCTAAACAAGGAATTGGCTGTCATTGGAACTGTCAACGAAACTTTGCTTCAAAAGCTGAAGCCTCTAATCAACTTTGATCTTGTGTGGGAATACTCTCGCATGATGGAGGCCCGCAGCGGATATGCGGTGGTCAATGAATTTTCAAGGGAAGCACTGGAACGGCTGTTATCCTCACACGAAGAATTCTTTCAGTATGACTATCTGGAATCCGCATCGAGAGGGAAACCGACATATCGAATTCGTATTGGTGCAGACAGTTCTGATATGACGCCAAAACAGATTGCTCGCTTGACTGCAAAAATGATGGATAAATTAGACCCTGTTGTAAATTACCCTGTAGATTTTTTAGAAGAAGATATGCGGCTGCGGAACGTATTGCGCAGCGACAGTCTCGTTTGACAGAATCGCACATCTTCATCGGATACTGCAGAGATTGTTTGGAATTTTTGTCAATAATCTTTCCTTCGATCTCTGCCGATTTCTTTCTGAAAACACATCAAAACGGCTTCCCTGCCCTACAAAGCATCCAATTAAGGGAGAATTTGATGAAGCCTATCGAAAGTTGGTGAACCATGAATTATACAACAAAAAAGCCGCTGGTTCGTGCCGGCGGAAACGAACTGCAGTTCATCGAAAACAACCAGACTATTCTCAACCCCGCGATCCTCATCCAGCCTTCCCTCGGTCTGTTCCTCTTTGCAGGTGAATCCGAAGAGACCTGGAAGATGAAAAGGATGTTTGAGTCCGTGCAAGACCCCGCCGCCGACCCAAACATTGCTCTTATCGTTGTTCCCCTGGGACTGAATACACCCTACGGCTTCTCTGCTAAACAGGCGGAGTATGTCATCAACCGGATGGTTCGGGATGTCCGGAATTTTGTGGTTCAGTTCTACGAACATCTATGTCTGGATAATGATATTCGGGAATGGCTTGAAGATGAAATGAGAGAACCGGCGGTGGCATGATAATTTTTCTTGCATTTTCATAGCATTAATGAATGATTACATTCTGATATGAGGTGGAAACTGCATGAAAAACCGAACAGCAGAATTTCGCCGCCATCAACGGTGGACGCATATCAACCGCAAAAAACAAATTATTAAGAAGCAGGGCGAATATTGGCATTATAAACATGAGGGTGATCTGGACAAGGGAAAAATCCACTGCTCCTGCCCTATGTGCAGACGAAAGTTGTATGACCTTGCTTCAATTTCGAGCCAGAGAAGAACCGCTTCTGACATAGACACACTGTTAGATTATGGAAGCGCGGGCAAGAAAGCCGCATATGACATCCTGCGCCGTACGAAAAACTGAATATCCCCCTAAGCAAAGATCAAGACGATTGTGAGAAAAAATATGGAATATAGAAGACTCTTCATCATGAGAAAAGACCTCAATATGTCTCCTGGCAAACTGTCCGCTCAGGTTGCCCACTGTGCTGAGGCTTACTGGACGCACCTGCTGCGGCAGAATGTGGAGAACACCGGCACTGGAGACTACATTTCGCAGGCGGTCATCTCCAAAGAAGTTTTTGAAAGCTATGTCTGCGGCGCCTTTGTGAAGACCATTTGCGAAGCCAGAAACAAGAATCATCTGCTCAAAGCAAAAACTGCAGCGGAAGAACTTGAGCTTGTGGAGGGCAGAGATTTTGGACTGATCTACGACTCCTGCCGAACGGAGCTGCAGCCGGAAGAAGAAAACGGAACAACGCTGACAGGCATATGGTTTGGGCCTCTTCCGAATGATACTGCGCATGAGATCAGCAGGAAATATCATTTGTATATGTAGTACCTTCGGTATTGGAGAAAGGAAAGCAAAATATGATTCAGACAGAAAAAGAACGAAAACTTCAAGAACTGGAGGAAATAATCCAAGAAAAACGCCGGTCCGATAACGATGGATGCCTGTACAAACCAGAACCCTGCGAGAATGCAGATGCCGAAAGATTCGGATTTCCACCGGAACTTTTCTCCATTATGGAATAGTTCTTTTTAGGTTGAAGAGACCACATTTTATTGACATCCAGGCTGAAGAGGCCACCCAGATTCAAGATCTGGTTCGTCCGCAGAGACATTGAACTCTGCGGGCTTTTTCGCTGGTGACATTGCTATCATAAGGAGTAGCTGCGCTCCGCTCCATAGATGAGGATGGAAATATTTCCGCATACCTCAAGCCGGAGAAATATCTGCATAATATTAAAGCATGAGCTGTTGCTGGAGCTTGAAAAGCAGACGCCATGACTGAATCAGGAACTTCTTCGCTCGCCAATATAAGGATACAGCGTCCTACTTTTGGCGGCAGTCTGGATTGGATATCTCACGGGTCAGAGAACAGCTTTGAATGTGAAAAAATCACATCGGTGCGGCAAAAACAGTTTCATTCAGATGCTGTTCGATGCCGGCAAATATATCTAAGTCTGTAGAGAGATTATTTCCTGTCTGCTTACACTTTACAG
>CAMWSZ010000487.1 GCA_947177005.1 uncultured Clostridia bacterium
GTATTGGAATGAGAGAGGAGCAGGTATCCTCCCACCAAAAGAGAAGCGGGAATAAAATAATATCCAAGTCCGAACAATCCTTTCAGAGAGCTGGAGAGAGAAGAAACAACGGGAACTTTTCCAAGCGGGATGCTCATGAGTACGATTAGTGCGGCCCCCCACAGCAGGAGGATAACAGAACGGCGGCCGGATGATATTGAGGGAGTGCGGGCACGCCGTCCTCTTGACGGGGAGGTTTTCGGCTGAGTTGGCATATGGTATCTCCTTGTCTGCGCATACGCTGTTTTGCAGCAGCGATGCGGATATTTTCAAATTTTCCCTATTATATCCTATTTAATACTGTTTTTCAAGTTGAGCTGATAAAGTTAATTTCTGATAAGCCCAGCATTAAATACTTGTAAAAAAGAAACCCTGCGGCGAATAAAGCTGCAGAGTTTCTTTCTTTTTCTACGTCTTCGTTTTGTATCCTGTTTTTCGTTCCTCCGAATAGTCTTTCAGTTTCAAATTCTACGCAATGTCTCTAAGCACTGGAATAGTTTTTCTGGAAAGAAATTCTTGAAGCGAAAGATTCTAGCTGTTTCTTTGCTCTTAATCATTTTCCAACATTGAGACAAACGAGAGATTGGAGTCCTAATGGATGTTTCTAATTTACTCTTCAAAACCAAAGTCCTGTATATGCAGCGTTCGGCAATTCTCTGATACTGTTCTTACTACCTGCTGCGGCAGTCCAGCAGGAGTTTGAACATTAACTTCCAGAGAAACTTCAACCTGTGTTCCGTCTGTAGAGGTAAGGTGACTGATAATTTCTTCAACAAGCTTCTGAACATCGCGTCCAATACGTGTGGTATCTAGGGGAACGGACATATAAAATCGTGTGTTTTTCGGAGGAGCAGGCTGGGATACTGATGGTATATTGACCATATTTTCCTCCGCTTCCGCATTAGGCAGGGACTCTGTATGGATCATGGTTCCACCTGTATTGTTTGCAGCAATTGCAGACTGCCGCTTTGCATCATCCATCTGGCTTTGTGCGGCCTGCACTTTTACCAGATAACCGAAATGATCAATCAGTCCAACATTTTGATTGAACTTCAGATCGATATAACGTGTGCCGTCAAAGCCGGACGCATATCCGAAATACTCTGTTGAATTGACTCCTGTCTGGATTGTGTCTATCAGTACGGCTTCATTCGCCAAACGCGGGAGATAGCAGTATTTACAGAGATATTCCCATAATGTCTTGATGGAAATATGATTCGAATCGCGCCAAAGCAGATTATCAAGCTCCATTTTCAGTAAAATAGGTGCCCATTTTGTAACAATCTGTTCATTTTGGTGCATCTTATTTGCTGCCTTTCTGATGATTGTTTCGTTGCCTCCGCTAATACGAATGGAATCCCAAATAATGGTTTTTATATCTACAGCTTTGTCAATGTATGGAATGAGCAGCCAACAGTAGGTGTCCTTGAGCTGGTCTTCTATTGCTCCGTTATAACGTTTGACATTATTGTCTGTCTCTCGATTTTGTGCAGCATCAAGATTCAAATCCACGCTGTCCGCTTGAATGGATTTCCAGGCAAGATACAGACGCACTGTCTGTTTCAGAGACGCCATCAAATCCTGTTCTGGTGCAATAAAAGCAACCATATTCCGGTAGATTCGCGGCGTAGTTCCCCGATTGTCCAAAATATCTTTAGCTCTCGTCATAGCTGCATTGTCCTGGCTGGAATTTCTATACACATCCGCCGGACGAAGAACGACGATACGGACAGCCTGGTCATCCGGGACATCAAGAGAGGAGGATGGACAGATATGAACTCCGTCAAAAGGCTTCTCTTTCCGCAGCAAACGAAGGCGTGTTTCGATCTCATACTCCACATCAGAGGCTTCTATTTGCGTTGCGCGGTCCTCCACTGTTTTTCGGAGCGTTGGACGGGTATCATACCAGAAACGGCCGCCGGATGGATTGGTATACAGATAGGCAAGGGATGTTGTCAAGGTGCTGAGTGCATCATTAAAAATTGAGATATTCTCCCCCGGCTGGACGACCCCCAAACGAATACGTGACGCCTCAATCCCACGCACATTCTGGTCCCGTACCGTTGGCGCGGACCCCAGCATAATGGTTCTTGCCACACGCCGGGCAGCCAGTTTCCCTCCATACCGTTGATTAGCACAGTCTTTTTGATAGGGGACAGAATGCCTGCCGTCTACTTCATGATCAACTAATGCATTCCAGTTTTCGGACAAATGCCGCGTCAGTTCATCCCGCACATTTGGGACATCCATCGGAAGAGAACCCGGCATAATCAACAGGCTGGCATCGTTCCCCATCCAAAGTTCATGGATGACTGCCGCCATTAATCGCAGAACGCCGCGGGTACGCTGAAATTGTTCTAATGTCGCCCAGTCCTCATACAGCCGGTCAAAAACCTCCGGATGAATCGGATAACAGGCTTTCAGTCTTTCCCGATACCCCACCTCGCGGACTTCCAGCGGGAAATCTCCCTGATATCGATTGTACATCTGACTGAATTCTGCGCAGACGGTATCCCGGGCTTCTGCGGCCTTGCAGTCCAGAAACAGCCTCCGGCGTACTACTTCAAAGCCTTCATTGGCGGCAACCGGTTTCCAGATCGCTTCCATACGTCCAAAAGTATGTTCAATCGCTTCTAATGCCGCCTTGCCCGCATCACCGCCGATCTCAATATCAGATTCCGGGATAGCCGCAACTACCAAACTATTTTTACTGGCTCTTGCTGCTTCGGTAATTTCCTGAATAAAAGAGATGAAATTGTCAAAGGTTCCGGCTGGCAGGTCGCGTGCGCCATAGATTTTTTTTGCATAGGCGACCAGCTCATCCATCAGAATCAGGCAGGGACCACAGGCATCAAAGAGATTTTTCAACGCCTCAGAACCAGGAGAAACACCCTTCTTGTCTGCGGTTTTCACATAGTCATAGAGCCTCAAATCACCCGCTGACTCCGCAAGCTGTGCCGCCATTTCTCCCCATAGAGTATTGATTGTAATA
>CAMWSZ010000488.1 GCA_947177005.1 uncultured Clostridia bacterium
AAGTTTTCCGTGTTTTCCATATACGGCCTGCATCTTTGCTGCAGCTTTCTCCGCCGCTTTCGCAGTCGAATAATGTTTTGCCGCCTCAATGGAAGATGATAATAACAGCCGGGATTTTGTTCTTTTCATATCATACCGTCCGCCGTACTGACCATCTTCAAACATAATGACCGCATTGCAGGGACGTTCTTTTGTCTCAGCACGGATTGCCTGTGCGGCCCACAAGTCAAAATGTTCTTCGCGCAGTCTGATAATCTCTCTGCCTGTAAAAACAGCTGCTTTCTGAATATCCCGGTTCCAGGAGACGGTGTCCTCTGTTACCCCGGTCACATACATCTGCTTATGCTTGAGGATATAGCTTTCGGACAGCTTTTTGCTCATGCCGGGCTGTCTGTAACGGGATTCCGTTCCCAAATCGATTACCGGATACACGGAACACCCCTTTGCCGTAAGCTCGCTGTGCAAAGTTCTGTACAGCCGAATCCAACGGTCGAATTCATCGGTACTCCATACGCAGTAATCCAGTTCTATCCGGTGAAGAGGAGCTTCCCAAACGTACGCATAGCAGCGTACCTCCTGCAGATGCGGGTTTTCCTTCAGGATCTCCCCCACTGTTGCCGCAGATTTGCAGCCGCTTTTAATCCAGCGAATCAGCCCCTCATCATCGACCCATTTGCCATTCCGCATCCAGTGATCTTCATGTCCGCCAAGCGATGGCTGAACAGCATCAAGGATTTCCAGTTCTGTCACACCTGCGAGATTATGAAAGCAGCACCATTCCCGGGCACGCCGTTCATTGCGTCCGCTTCCTTCATAGAGGTTGTTGTCTCCGGCCAGCCAACAGGGCGTAATCCCCTCCTGGGACTTGATGAATTGCCGTTTGTATTCAATCGTATAGCTCATGATGTGTCTCCTTCCTTTTTCTGCCTCTATCATTTTACCTTTGAATCTGATTGGCATATACTACGCAAAAAGAGCCGGAACTATAAAATCTATTTGAATCTGTTCAGTATGAGAAAACTGTTTGGAACTCACATACAGATCTAAAAGAATTGAAGAATTCTAAACACATTTCCTCTCGCTCCTCTTGCTATTTTTTCTTCACTATGGTATCCTGACCACAAACGAAAATCAGCGGCTGTCCGCCAAAAAAAGGATGACAATATAATGAAAAATCGGATATTTGAAACATCTGCAAATCCTCAATGCCCGCTCCAATATAAAATCCGGGAACTCAAAGATGAAGATAATGAAAAATTGGAAAAAGTTATCCGTTCCTGCCTTGTGGAGTTCGGGGCAAATCATGAAGGAACCGTTTGGGCAGACCCGGAACTTGGTTCGCTCTCTTCGGTATACCAGGAGGCGGGAACCCGATATTGGATCGCCGAGAACACAGGCGGAGAAATTCTGGGCGGTGTTGGAATCGGCAGACTGGAGGGAGTGGATGATACCTGCGAACTGCAAAAAATGTATTGTATACCACAAGTACGCGGGACCGGAATCTCTCATAAATTAATTGATACAGCACTGAGATACGCCAAACAATATTACGCAAATTGCTACCTGGAAACACTGGACAATATGATTGCTGCCCACAAATTTTATGAAAAAAAAGGGTTTAAAAGAATTGACCAGCGTATAGGCAATACAGGACATGTTGCCTGTGGCATTACCTATATTATAAGACTTTCATGATGCTGCCTGTATCGAAAAGCATCAAAACAACAGCTTAGCATCAAAAACCCGGCCTCTGAATCAGAAGCCGAGTCTGTAGGCAATACATGGCCGGCTGATCAAAGATCAACCATTTGGTTTTTGTCCTTTGCTGCCTGATCGAATGAAAACAAAGATTGCGGCAGCAATGCAGATCAGCCAGAAAATCGCGCCTGTGTTGGGCGAAATGATATCAAAGCCCACCAGAGCTCCGCCTATGACGAGAGCCGCTATGATAATTAAAATACTGCCTGCGATGCGTTTCAACATGAGACTTCTCCCTCTTTTCTGCTATGATTTTAAAGAAGTAATAAAAATGGAGCGAGTGACGGGGATCGAACCCGCATCCCCGGCCTGCTGATTACAAATCAGCCGCTCTGCCAACTGAGCTACACCAGCGAAATCTGATAATATGATATGCTGTTGCTTCAGAAAATATCAAAAGGCATTAAAATTAAAAAAATTTTTTTTGTAGCAGTATTGTGCAAGAAACTCAAGCCCCGAGAAACGGCAGGGAATCCTCCCTGCCGTCTCTTGTTTTATATATAGGGTCGAGTGTCATAAGGCTGCGGCTTCAGCTCCTTCATGCGTGCTTTGCATTTTTCGATGAATTCATCCTTTGCGTCAGCGTCAAGCATTCCGCCGCAGACATACTCGCCGTCTACGAAGTAGAATCGACCCGGCCGGTTGCATTTGTTGTATTCGATATTATTTTGCAGATCTTCTTCCCGAACAGTATTAGTTACGTAGCTTCCGTCAGGGTAAAAACCTACGCAAAAATACAGTCTTGTATTAGAAAAATTCATGCTATTCTCCTTCTTCATCCTCAAAATCCTCTACAAGCAGTTCTTCCCATTCAACCGCCTCATCAGGCAGAACATTTTCAACTCTCCGAAACCCATGTTTTTCACAAAACTCATTCGGAACAGCAGCGAAATCACCCCAGTCAAAACAGCCGTAATTAAAGCTGTATATAGCCCTGCCTTCCGGGGTTTTGCAGTAATCTGACACTGCCGCTTTTACCGCCGCAAGAAGGTCGAACATCTCGTCCGGGACTTCAAACAAAATTGAAAGGACGGAAATATTGCGGCCCTCTCTTCTGACTGCAACTACATTTCTGAACATCTTTTTTCCTCCTACTATATACATTGTTTGTTTTTTGGGGATGATTAAGGGTGGATTACCCTCATGATACCCTTTACGATGCTTTCCGCCTGGGAGCTTTTTCTGTTCGAAGTCTCCGCCACTCTGGCACAAAGTACCGAAGCAAGCTTCTGCGCCGCAGCCGGCAGATCTTTTTCGGGGTCGCTGCCAATG
>CAMWSZ010000489.1 GCA_947177005.1 uncultured Clostridia bacterium
TCCTCCTTTTTTGCGCACCCTTGCCTTTCCTATATTAAAGTTCAGAGATAATATCATGAGTTTGCAGATTATGACGAAGCTGTAGAACATGAAATCTGTTGGCTCAGGAAAGAACTTGCGTCAGAGATAAAATCGCCTGTTGGAAAAAATGAACCACAATAAACGCTTGTCTGACAACGGTTTTCAGTAAACTTGATACCGTGTTCTAATGCTACTAATCTGTAAAACTGCAAGGAGGGTGCGGCTTGGGCAGGAAACGACAAACTAATCAATACGATTTAACAGGAGCCTACGGGGTTGGATACACGTCGAACACAAACAACCAATTCTTATTTGACCTCGATGACTTTGAGGTTATCAAGAATTATCATTGGAATGAGCATATTCTAACGAATGGATATTTGTCGGAAAGGGATTTGACCATATCAATCATAATCCTCTGGATAACAAGTAACCTAAGAGTTGCAACAGCAGCCGAGAATGTCTACAACCGAGGGAAACAGAAAACAAATACATCAGGGATTATTGGCGTACATTGGCTGAAAGACCGCAAGAGATGGAGGGCGCAAATTAGAAAGAACGGGATTTCTATCGCTAAAGAGTTCGACGCCTTTGAGGATGCGGTCAAAGAGCGGTTAAAATTTGAACTGCAACTGTTTGGACGATTCGCACCACAAATAAATCTATTTCAGCAATATGGAGTGAAAGCTGGTAATGCAATATGATTTATCTTGACGCGGCGGCTACTACACCAATCGACCCACGGGTTTTAGAATCAATGATGCCGTATATGATAACTCAGTACGGGAATGCCGGTACACTCTATAAATTTGGACGCGAGGCAAATGACGCGGTTCAGGAAGCGAGAGCGCGGGTTTCACAGTTTGTTGGCGGCGATCAAGGAACTGTGATCTTCACATCAGGCGGCAGCGAGGCGAACAACCTCGTCTTCTACGGGGTGAAAAACTATCTCAAAAAAATTGGACGTACACACATTTTAGTGTCCGCAATAGAACACGATAGTGTTCTGCGGGCTGCTGAAAGCCTCAAAAAAGATGGATTCGTTGTTGAATATATACCAGTTCTTACTAATGGAATCGTATCATCTTCTGCGGTTGAGAGGTGTTTACGAAGAGATACAGGACTTGTATCTGTCATGTATGTCAACAACGAAACCGGTGTAGAGAATCCTGTCTATGATATTGGAAGCGTCTGCCTGAGACATGGAATTCTGTTTCACACGGATTGTGTACAGGCTGCCGGATGTCACCCCATTGATGCGGAAGAGATTGGCTGTAACTTCCTTTCGGTTTCCTCACATAAAATCCACGGTCCAAAGGGTGTTGGTGCCCTTTACGTCAAAGACACATCTATTCTGTCCCCTTTGATCTGCGGCGGTGCGGATCAGGAGTTTGGCCTTCGTGGCGGCACTGAAAATGTGGCTGGTATTGTAGGATTTGAAAGGGCGTGCGAGATTTCCTGTGCTCAACGCAGTGAGGACAGAACTGCAGTATCGATTTTCAAACAGCAGTTCGTGATAGAACTCCAAAAACAGATAGGTGCTGATCGTGTACATATTAACGGCACCTCTCTGTTGGCACCGGGAAAGACAATCAATCTTCGGATTGACGGCGTCGATAACGAATCCCTAATTCTGATGTTGGATAGTATGGATATCTGCATATCTGCTGGATCGGCCTGTCAAAGCCATGAATCCAGGCCAAGTCATGTACTTACAGCGATGGGACTTTCTGCCGAAGAGGCGCGAAGCTCTATTCGAGTTTCCTTCTCCAGAATGAATACGGAAGAGGAGGTTGTAAAAGCAGCGCAGATGATAGCATCATCTATTTGTGCGCTCCAGATGCATACAGCGGAAGGGTAAGGTACATATGAATAAACCTAAATACCCAAAAGGTGAAAGAGTTTGGGTCGGCTATTATAATGCAGACCATGAGCTTCTGTTTATTCTAACAAGCAAAGAATCCTCACGAGAATATTTTTATCTTTACGAGTTAGTTGACGGAACATTCAAGAAGCTTGGAAGGTCTCGTTCCCCAAAAGAACTTGAGAGCAAATTCGAGGTTGAAAAGAAAATGGGGGTAGTACGATGAATGATTTTGACTACGATTGTTTACTGAAAAAACGTCTTGCCCGTCAGGCATCGCATCGAAAACGCGGCGGCAGAAGCCGCCGCTGCCCCATGTCTACTGATTATATGACCGAAAAACAATGGAAAGAAAGGAATGGTAAAATCGTGTCTGTGCAATTCAGTCAACCTACCTCCTGGGAGAATTTTAAGGAACTGCCGAAGGATATACAGGAAGAATATCTGAAACATCTGTCAGAAACATACGGTGCAAACATCGCAAATTTGTCTGAAATGTTTGATGTGAGTCCATCAACCATTCGGAGATATCTGAGGGGAGCCGAATTGAATATCAAGTTCCGTGCCGGACGCTCAATGAATGCCAGTCAAAGAGAAGTGTGGGAGAAATTTTTGCATACAGAGTTGTATACCGGCACATCTTTCGTTGAATGTAACAAATTTTCATGTGATTCAGAACATGGTCAGATTAAATCGCAGAATGATACACCAGTTGAGACATCTCCTATGCAAATGGAGAAGTTTTCTCTATGTTTTTCCGGACATTTTGATATAGACATGGTTGCAAATTCCCTGCGCAGGATGATTCATAAAAACTCGGTCGGAAAAATTGAAATCGTATGTACTATGACAGATAGCGGTTGAAAAAGAATACCAACTGTGGTACAATAAAAACCAAAATTATTGGAGGTGCGATATGGAGAATTATAAAGGATGCAAAGAGGCCGCTTTTGAAATCATTGATGAAGCTTCTGAAAAATTTGGCGATTCATACTTTATTGACAAAGAAAAGTACCAAAAGATAGAGAAAATCTGCGCCCTTGTAGATGAGGTTGTCCAGATCTTTGATGACGAATTCGGGTGTGACGATGTGACGGTAGAAGTTGATCCAACTACAAAAGACCTCATCTTCGATAT
>CAMWSZ010000490.1 GCA_947177005.1 uncultured Clostridia bacterium
GTACAGAGGAATCCGGCAGCGGCATAGCCGGCCAGGTGCAGGAACTGCCCGGTATCGAGCTCCTTCCCCTTTATCAATTCGGCGATTTTCATAGCATGTCCCCTTTTTTTCTGATTCGTTGAGGACATTGTAACAGCTCCGGCAGGAAAAGGATGTCGGGAAATAACCGGAGGATGTTTCCCGTTGAACAGGGCCGTACCCCCCTGCACGGAAAAATTTCACCACCGACAGCTTTTGCTACCATTTTCAGAGAATAGGCCGTAGAATAGACGAAACGCCGCAGAAAGGGGAAGATATCTATGGAAAAAAAGAAAAATCTCTTTCAATCCAACCGCATCTGCTACGTGCCCCCGGAAAGAATCGTCCCCAATCCCCGGCAGCCAAGACGCCACTTTGACGAGAAGTCTTTGCGGGAACTGGCCGAGTCGATCCGGCAGTACGGGATGCTCCAGCCCATCAGCGTCCAGAAGACCCCGGAGGGCTTTATGCTTGTGGCCGGCGAACGCCGTCTCCGCGCCGCGGCCATTGCCGGACTGCGTCAGGTCCCCTGTATATTGGTGCGGGGGACGGAACAGGACAGCGCCCTTCTGGCCCTCATCGAAAACCTCCAGCGCTGCGACCTCCACTACACCGAAGAAGCGGCCGCCATTGCCCGCCTCATCTCCGCCTACGGCATGAGCCAGGAGGAGGCCGCACGGCGTCTGGGCCGTTCCCAGTCCGCCGTGGCGAACAAGCTGCGCCTGCTGCGCCTCAGTCCCGAATGCGTGGAGGGCCTGCGGCAGTACAACCTCACCGAACGCCATGCCCGCGCCCTTCTGCGTCTGGAGGACGGCGGCCAGCGTTTGACCGCCCTCCAGTATATCGGGGAAAAGCAGCTGAATGTGGCCGCCGCTGAGGAGTACATAGAGGGCCTGCTTCAGAAGCGCCAGAAGGAAAACCGCAGCAAAAAACCGCTCTACATCATAAAAGACGTCCGGCTTTTCCTCAACAGCGTGGACCGCAGCATGGAAAATATCCGGCGGGCCGGTGTGGACGCCAAGTGCGATAAACAGGAAAACGAGGACGAAATTACCATTACCATTCAGATACCCAAAAAGCGTTCGCCGCCGGCCGCTCCCCCCGGAACATAAACCGGCAGCACTGGTCCCAAAAAGCGGCCGGATACATTTTTGATTTTTGCCTGTTTATCCTCTTCCTTTTTTCACAGGTTTCAGGTATAATAGCCTACAGATTGATTTGAGAGGGGGACTTGATGTTGGAAGGGAAATGGACGCCGTCCGCCGGAATTGATATTCAGCGGTATGGTTTTTTCCGCTTCATGCTGCCACAGGAGGAGACCGGCAGGGACGACATCGAAATCACCGTGGATTACGGCGTGGACGGAGAGACTGTGGTGGCAAACGTGTGGGCCAGAATCGAAAAGACTATGGTAAAGGGATTTGTATACACCGAATATGTGCCGCGGATCGAAAACGGAGAGGATCAGTGCAGGCTGATTGTGTCGGCAATCAACAGAAACCCCCTCTTTGAGCAGCATTTGCAGGCATATTTGGTCTGGGTCCGGAAAAACCTTGAGGCAGAAAAGAACGGATGACGGCCCGCGTAACCGGCGGAAATCCGGGCTTTGCAGCGGTCCGGAAAAAGTATGCTGAAAAATACCCCCGCCCTTTCGGGTGGGGGGTATCTTCATATCCTGACACGCTTTGCTACGATTCCGCCAGCTATGCCGATGGCCGTTCCGGCCGCGACGCCGGATACCAGCAGCGCAGGCAGATAGTAAATCAGACGGCCGGTGCCCAGCACTGCCATTGCAACCAGAATCTGTCCAATGTTGTGGCTGACGCCTCCCGCTACGCTGACGCCCAGAATCGAAAAACGGCCCGTCTTTTTGAGCAGCAGCATGACCACGAGGCTCAGCGCCGCGCCTGCCAGCGAGTAGGCAAAACTGTAAGCGTTGCCGAAAGTGAACGAAACCAGCAGGACCCGTACCAGAGAGATTGCCGCCGCATCCCGCGCCGACATGCGTTCCAGCGCGAAAACCACAACCAGATTGGTCAGGCCCAGCTTCATGCCCGGCACCGCCGCCGGGACCGGCAGCAGGCTTTCCAACCATGCCAACGTCATAGCCAATGCGGTCAGCAGCGCATAGCGTGAGATGTGTTTTCCGTCCATGCCGCCTCTCCCCTAACCCGCTATGCCGTCGATCCCGGCTTCTCCGCCCTCAATGCGGATGACCAGACGGTGCGGCAGGCAGACAATGGCCTCACCGTCCCTGCGGACGGTGCCTGTCCGGATGCAGGTGTGGTCTCCGCAGTTGGCGTCAATGACGGCGGCGGCGCGGCCGGAGATTTGCAGGACGTTATAGTCTGTACCCCCGATTGTTACCGTGAGGTCCTCGCCGAGAGGATAGCGGGCCGTTTCTTCGCCGTCAACCGTGACCACCGCCCAGGCCCCGCCCTCGCCCGGCCGGAACACAAAATATAATACCGCCGCCGCTGCCAGCAGGACAAGAATCAACAAAAAGTCGCCGCGCAATTTTTGCTTCATGGGGTATCAGGAGAGCAGCAGCTTGTCGTCCGCCTCGTCCGAACCGCTGACCTTGCTGAACAGCTCCAGCAGCTGCGGTACGGTCAGGCGCTTTTTCTCCTCGCCCGAAACGTCGATCACGATTCTGCCGTCGTACAGCATAATCAGACGGTTGCCGTGGACAATGGCGTCCTTCATGTTGTGCGTGACCATCATTGTGGTCAAATGGTTCTCCTCAACGATGCGGTCCGACAGCTCCAGCACTTTTGCCGCGGTCTTGGGGTCCAGGGCGGCGGTGTGCTCGTCCAGCAGCAGCAGCTTGGGCTTCTGCATCGACGCCATGAGCAGCGTCAAAGCCTGCCGCTGCCCGCCGGACAGCAGGCCCACTTTGCTGGACAGACGGTTCTCCAGACCCAGATCCAGCTTCCGCAGCATCTCCTGATACGACTCCTTTTCCGCCTTTGTCACGCCCCAGCCTAACCGCGTTTCTGGCC
>CAMWSZ010000491.1 GCA_947177005.1 uncultured Clostridia bacterium
CCATTGACGGTTTCCAGCTCGGCCTCCACGTCCCGGCCCTCGCGCCGTGCCCCATATAGCTCCTTGCGATAGTCCACCAGCATATCGATCTGGCCTTGCAGGGCGTCGCCCAGCATGACAAGCTGGCTGTCCGTTTCAATGCGGTATTGCAAAAGAAAACGAAATTGCCGTTGATACCGCTGGAGCTTCGTCACTTCCTTGCGGATCGCAAAGGGCGGCGGGGTGCGCCGGGGCCTGTGATAGCCGTTGAGCATATATAGGTAGCGCATATAGAGCGCACGAAAGCCGCGCAGTTTCCGGCGCGGCTGGCGGGGGACAGCGCCCCCTTGGACGGTATAGCGTTTTTTCACCGTGGGAATGGGGCGCGGGGCAAATATGGGAGGCACAGGGGGCGGTGGCTGTTCCGGCAGTTCGTAAACTTCCCCGTTCCGCGCCGCCGCCAGCCGTTCCCGGATGTCGGCTTCGGTGTAGCCCGCGCCCATGCTGTTCAGACGGAACACATAGCCCCCGCCGGGGGGCTGGACAGTGGTATGCTTCACATTCGATCCATATTTAATGGTATAGCCCTGCCGCCGCAGGGCGGCGAGGAACGTGTCAAAGGTGAAGCTCTCCGCGATGGCTGCGTCAATATCCTGCCTGACGTAGCCCATCACGATTTTTCGCCCCTGCTTCTCCGCCGTCCATTCTGTATAGTGCTTTCCGTGGCCCTCCGGCTCAATGACCGACAGGCCGCGCTCCCGGCTCACTTCGTTGGACGTGCCGCGCAAGTCCCCAAAATAGCTTTGGAAGTCGCTGCGGTACTTTTTCCCATCCACAAAGGAAACGGAATTGAAAACGATGTGACAGTGCAGATGCTCCCGGTCAACATGGGTCGCCACAACAACTTCGTATTTGTCCCCCAGCAGACGCTGGGCAAACTCCACGCCAGCGGCGTGGGCCTCGTCCGGCGTTACCTCGCCGGGGGCGTAGGAATGGATGATGTGATAGCCCAAAACGCCGCCTTTTTTGTCCCAGCGTTTCTTGGTGGCGCGCATATCCGACAGCGCGGTGTCCACCTCGCAGTTGATGCCTGTGACAAGCTGGTGCGTCTTTGCCGGATTTTCCACATAGGCCAGCGCATTGGCGAGGCCCGTCTTTTCCTCGTTCAGCACATAGTCCAGGCAGTGATCCATGCGCCCCCGCAGGGTGATAATCTTGTCATAGGCCATTACAACGCATCCTTTACCATGCGCCACGCCTGCCGGACAAGGGCGGCGGCTTCTGCAATCTCCGTCTTTCCGATGCCCTTGGTGGCGTTGGCCCAATATGCAATTTGATTCACATTATTGCCAATCGCTGACAGTTCCCGCAGCAGGGTGGCATAGGTGTCGGGCGGGCGCGGCTGGATATTTACGCCCATAATGCTGTGCCGGAGCAGGGCGCTGGTATTGAGGCCGGACAGGGCACATTGTTTCAGCAGGTGCCGGTACTCTGTGTCGCTCAGCCACAGGCCAATGAATTTTTCACGTTTCCGCATGGCATCCTCCTTTCTTCGGGCAATAAAAAATGCGTCTCACCGTGAGACGCATTTTTTATGTGTTCAGTTGGCGGGACTATTGAATAGGCTTAGTTTCTATGATACTATGAGAGCGACAAATCAGTATTTAGAAGAAGGAGAAAGTTTATGACCTCAGATGAAATTTTGGAATATTGTCTTGATGAATTAGAGGGAACTGTTTTAGTCAGTAGTTGGGGGGAAAGAGGGATATTTTACAATCCTGCCAACAAACTAAAACGGGGTATTTATATTTTGACAGTTAAGGAAAAAGATGGCGAGAACGATAAAAGTTCAAACTTGAATAGAGAAAATATATATCGCTTGAATTTAGGCGTTCGCAAAAATACCTTCAAAAAAATGTTTGGAATGATACCAAAACGTCCATGCAAAGGTGGTGTTGTGGATATGGATTATGATTTTGAGGCTATAAATCAGATTCTCCCACATCCTGTATATGCGTGGATGGGTTGGATATGTTTATTAAATCCAACTGAAAAAACATTCGATGAACTAAAACCATATATTCAAGAGGCATACGAATATGCCAAGGAAAAATATTCCAAGAAGAAAATATGACTTCCAATTTGTCGGGTAGCCACTTAAAGATCGCCCCTTGTTTGATGCTGGATAATGCGTCTCACGGTGAGACGCATTTGTGTATGATGTCCGCTGGAAATACGTCTCACCGTGAGACGTATTTCCGTAGGCGGGGGTTCCAAGGGGGCTGTGCCCCCTGGCAAGTGGTCGTTTGTGTTTAACAAATGACATACTTGCTCGGACAGCACCGCCTTTCGGCGGCGCTGTCCGCTGTGGGTGCTACCGGGTGGCCGGTTTCTTCTTGCGCGGGGGCCTCCGTCTGACGGCAGAGGTGATGCGCTCTTTCTGGAGGACACGGGCCAGCTCAGCCTCATTTCCGGGCTTATAGTGGATGCGCTCGATCCTGCCGTGGGCATTGGTAAGGCCGTGAAAACTCCCGGAGTACGCCGCATAGGGCATTTCCAGTTCCGTGCCGTCCGCAAAGGTCAGCTCTACCATCTCGGCGTGGATGGCGTTCTGCTTCACGCGCTCCACCTGTTCCCCGTAGTGCAGGGGCTTAATCTGGCCCAACACAAAATCGCCCTCCCGTCCGGGGGCCACGATAACGCGGTACGCCTTGATATGCTCCGCATCATAGTCGTAATGCGTCCAGGTGATGTGCGCTGTGCTTTCCTTGATAAACGCCTCCCGTTCCGGGACGCACAGCGTCCCGCAAGGGCGGCTCAACCACAGAAACGTGCGGTTTTCCTGACTGACTTCCAGCATGGCCTCTTGCAGACGGCGCTGGTCATACTCAAAATCCGATTGGTAGTGGTGGGTATTTTCCTCCACAATCCCCTCCAAAAAGGGGATAATATCAATCTTCTTTTCCATACCGTTCCTCCAGGTCGGGGCCGCTCACCGGGGAGAGGTACTTTTCCGAAAATTCCTCCGGGGTCAGC
>CAMWSZ010000492.1 GCA_947177005.1 uncultured Clostridia bacterium
TCAAAAAGCGATCTTGCATCTATGGAAAACTTATAGAATTTTGGGGGTGTCAAAATCCTGGAAAGTGTTGTCCCGCAGGCGTATCCGCCTGCGGGATCTATACCTTTCTGGTATTATGTAACATTCCACCACTATAGATGCCACTGATTTTGACCAGAATCCTCAGCTATTAAATTAAAATTCCTTGACAATGATCGATCTCATGCTGAATAATCTGAGCCGTCCAACCGGTAAATGTCTTCAGACGCACCTGAAACTTTTCGTTCTGATACTGCACTTTTATGGATTTCCATCTTTTTGTTTTTCGGGTTCCCGGCAAAGAAAGACACCCTTCCTCCACTTCGTATTGCCCTGACTTTTTGATGATTTCCGGGTTGAACATCACCATATATTTTCCCTCGTTGTCAAAGGCAATGATCCGCTTATTGATGCCGATCATGTTCGCCGCCATACCAACGCAGCCATCTTTGTGTGCCTCCAATGTCTCCAGTAAATCTGTCGCCGCAGACATATCCTCCTGCGTCGCAGGCTCTGCCTTCTGGGAGAGGAATACAGTATCTTTCATGATTTCTTTAACCATCGTTCATCCTCAGATAGAGATCAGTTCATACGCTCTGCTTCCAATACCAATCTTCTCTGCGTGTTCCAGACAGGAACGCCACTCGGACTCCGGTGTGGAGTTGACAAAATGGTCGTGGTGGTCATGGAAACCGGGAGCCGCCATATTTTTTGCCAGCTGACTGCTGGGGAGCGGCTCTGCGGCCAGACAAGCGTCCACGCAAGCCTGATCCAAAGCCAGCGGATCAAAAGAGGCAAACATACCAATATTAGGCAGGATCGGCACGTCGTTTTCCGCGTGGCAGTCACAGTTCGGGGACACATCGACCACCAAAGAAATATGAAATTGAGGACGGCCATCCACAACGGCTTTCGCATACTCCGCCATCCGGCAGTTAAACACCTGGACTGCGTTGCTGTCCGTGAAACTGATGGCGTCAAAGGAGCAGGCTCCGATGCACCGTCCACAACCGAGGCAGTGGTCCAAATCTACGGTCATTTTCTTTTTCTCCGGATCAAAGACCAAACCGTTGTTGACGCACTCCCGCTGGCACCGTTTGCAGCCGCGGCAGAGTCCAACATCAATTTGAGGTTTGCCATTGTTGTGCTGTTCGCACTTACCGGCTCTGGAACCACAGCCCATGCCAATATTTTTGATCGCTCCGCCGAAGCCCGCTACCTCATGACCCTTGAAATGGCTCAGGCTGATAAAAATATCAGCGTCCATAACCGCCCTGCCGATCTTGGCTTCTTTCACATACTCACCGCCCTGGACGGGGACGGATATGTCATCGGTACCCTTCAGGCCATCGGCAATCAAAAGCGGACAGCCTACAGTAAGCGGGGTAAAGCCGTTTTGCCATGCGCACTCCAAATGCTCCAACGCGTTTTTCCTGCTGCCGGGATAGAGTGTGTTGCAGTCTGTAAGAAAAGGCTTGCCGCCCAGTTCCTTGACCACATCCACCACAGCCCGTGCATAATTGGGACGGAGAAAACTGACGTTCCCCAGTTCACCGAAGTGCATCTTGATCGCTACAAACTTTCCTTCCATGTCAAGCTGCCCGATGCCCGCTGCGCGAATCATCTTCTGCAGCTTTGTGGGAAGACTGTCGCCATAGGCTGGGGTATGAAAATCAGTAAAGTAGACTTTAGAAACAGACATAATGTACTCCTTTTAGGAATCACAGACCGAGTTTTTATCATAACTTCCGGTTCTGTCTCCATTGATTCAACAGCCCGCAGCAACCTTCCTCCACATCCCGCCAGGTGGCACTGAAATCGCCAGTGTACCACGGGTCTGCCACTTCTCCGGAACGGTCGGTGTACTCCATCAGCAGGTGTATTTTGCCCTCGGAATCGCCGCCGCAGATCCGGCGCATATTGCGGAGATTGGCTTGATCCATTCCAATCAGAAGATCGAATTTGTTGTAATCGTCCTTCCTGAGCTGCCGGGCGGTTTTGCCCGCACAGCCGATGCCATGCTCTGCCAGTTTCCGACGAGCTGGAGGATAGACCGGATTGCCGATTTCCTCTGTACTGGTAGCGGCAGACTCGATATGGAATTGTTTTGAAAGACCAGCTTTCTGTACCATATCCTTCATAACAAATTCGGCCATTGGACTGCGGCAGATATTCCCATGACACACAAACAGGACCCTCATCACGGATGTGTTCCTCCTCTGTGAGCTGTTTTTCTTCAGTATAACATACCTCGTCCGGGATGTCGATAGTTAATTCCAGATGCGCTCTGGATTCAATTTTTTTCGACAGCTCTGACTTGGACCAGCCAAACTGCTGTACTGCCTGGATATACCAGTTCCTTTCCTGTACTGTCAGATCCGATTCAAAAATAACAACGTTTTGTGTCCAGCCAATCTCCGCAGCTTGCCGCAGAATTTCCGGCTCACTCGCATAGCTGGAGTAAAACTCCCGCATCCGCCGCAAGTTCCTGGCAGAGAAGCCTGCAGCATCAGGATATGCAGCTTTCAGATATTCAGCCGCTGCAAGCGCCGCACCCTTCTCCGCTCTGCCGCTGATCACGCAGCCAATTTCCTGATATAATTCCATCTGCGGCAAATCTGCTGCTATTGCGGCATCAAGCGCGGCAAACATTTCAGAGTAATCAATTTTTTCCCGAATATTCATGAGGCCCTCCTTTCCGGCGAATCCGCCTGTACTTTTCAAGGCAAAGGAAAACACTCCGATTTGAAGTGCTTTCCTTTGTCTTGATGTTTTTCTTTTCGTTATTCGTGTGTGATATCCTGCGTAATCTCTATTCCGCCTTGTAGGTATACAATGATTGTATCAGCGGACATAACCTTCACTGTGTCTACGAGTTGACGGATGATTGATTCATCCCACTCTACAAGGTCCGGCGAAGTTCTTTCCATCAGCCCTACTGTTCTATCCAACCAGAAATAATAGTATACAATCGAGGAAAAATGTGCTA
>CAMWSZ010000493.1 GCA_947177005.1 uncultured Clostridia bacterium
TCCATGCCATCGAAAAATTGGCCTATATCAACACCGAATATCTTCCGCAAGGCAAGCAAGTCCTCTACCCTGATATTGACTATGCCACATTCGATCTGTGAGTAAGTTCCTCTGCTGATGTCTAATCCCAAAAGCTGCATCTTGGCAACCGTTTGCTCCTGCGTTAAATGGCGCTCCCTGCGGAAACGCCGAATATTGGCCCCAAGATTGTACTTTTTGTCATCTTGCCGTATCCGCATGACTTCACCTCAATTCGGAGTTGCTACATTTTGTTAGCAACTCTGAATTGATTTTATCCAATATGTCTGCTAAAATTGCTAAATAAAACTAGCAAACCAAATTGTTTTATAAACTGTACGCAAGGAGGCAAATAAATGAACGTCACTTTTTGCGGACATAGACAAACCAGCGATCAGGATAAAATTGCAAACTGGTTGGATATGATTTTACCCGCGCTGATCGAGGGCGGCGCAACCACGTTTTACCTTGGCGGATATGGAGACTTTGACCGTCTGGCTGCGGCGGCAGTCAGGCGGCAAAAGGCGGTCTATCCTCAAATTGAATCTGTGCTGGTGCTGCCGTACCTCAACAGGGAATTTGATGTTGCAGCTTACGACAGTACCACATTACCCGCCGCTGGAAAAAGTACCGCCCCGCTATGCTATCGTCAAAAGAAATCAATGGATGGTCAATGAGAGCGATGTTGTGATCTCCGGCGTTATCCACAGCTGGGGCGGCGCGGCAAAAACGCTGAACTTTGCCAGAAGCAAAGGAAAAGTTATCTTCCAATATTCCAGGCAGGCGGAGAAACAATAATTATATCGTCGGCATCCTTGCAAAAAATTTCTTTTGCCGTTATGCTGTTAGCAAATATCAATTTAGGAGGCGTTGATTATGACCAGCAAAAAAGTATTAGAAGTTTTCAAAGACTATATCGCCGCAGATGATTCCTGCGAAGTGCTGCAAAGTAGCCGTGGTTATCTGGTGGTGGATTGGGACAGCATCGCAGACCGATGGGTTACATCCCGGCTGTGCAAGACCCCGCAGCAGTTACGGGATGCCCTGCGTTCCCATTACGAGGACTATCAGGGGTACACGCTCACCGGAGGTTACAAGCGGGAGCTGCTTTCTTCCGAGGAAGCAGACATCAAGCGTATGGGCGCGGCAATCGCAGAACGCTGTAACGAGAATTGAGTACAAAGGAACCGGTCCGCAGCTGCGGGCCGGTTCCTCTATGAAATGACAATCACCTTTTGTGGACACAGCCAGATCACTGGTCAGATAAGATCGCAAGCTGGTTGGAAATGGTACTGCCTGCGCTAATCGAGGTCGATGTAGCAAAAACACTGAACTTTGCCAGAAGCAAAGGAAACGGTTATGTTCCAATATTCCAGGCAGACGGAGAAACAATAATTGTAAACCACATCCCTGCAAAAAATCTCTTTTGCTGTTATGCTGTTAAGCGAAGCAAAAGAAGTTGATAACAATCGAGTTTTGAGTTATAATCTAAAATAGGTAGTATATGGGCATGATTCTGTTTTAGATTGGAGAACAATATTTATGATAAAGCTATTATTAGTTGAGGACGATAAGAGTATCGTTTCATCATTGACGGTTTTTTTGCAAAGCGAGGATTGTCTGGTTGACAGCGTGGATGGACAGCTCGGTGCGATAGAAAAAATTAATACGGCAAGTTTTGACCTTGTGCTATTGGATATTGCGCTGTCTGACGGGAACGGCTTTGCGGTATGCTCTGCAATCAAGAAGCAGACAAATATTCCGATTATTTTTTTGACTGCTTGTGATGATGAATATAGCGTTGTAACAGGACTTGAACTTGGTGCGGATGATTATATCAGTAAACCTTTTCGCCCCAGAGAGCTTCTTGCCAGAATACATACGGTATTACGTCGGACAAACGAAAAAAATGGAAGAAAGGAAGTCTTAGCCTACAAGGATATCTCAGTTGATACGAAAAAGGCGATTATCAGAAAAAAAGGTAAGGAACTTCATCTTTCCGCATTGGAGTATCGGCTTTTGTTGATTTTCCTGCAAAATCAGGGAGTCGTATTTTCAAGACGTAACTTGCTTGAACTGATATGGGATGCAAGCGGAGAATTTATCAATGATAATACATTGACAGTTTATATGAAGCGTCTGCGTGATAAAATTGAGGAAGATCCGCAACACCCTGAAATTTTGGTTACAGTGAGAGGGCTTGGATATAGGGTGGGTGAGTAAATGGACTTTTTGAGAAACAAAGAAGTAAAATGCCAGCTTATAGTGTGTGTGATTATATCAGCCATATGGGGATTTGCCGGATGCCTGATGGCAGGAGGATATGGCTTGTTAGTGATTGCTGCCTGTTTGTCGCTATGCGTATCTTCTCTTATCTTTACCTACAGTCGTTATCAGAAAATAGCGGAGATTAGTGCAGATATAGACAGAGTTCTTCATGGAAATGAAACAGTCAGTTTTCATAAATATCATGAAGGTGAACTTTATGTGTTGCAAGATGAATTATCGAAAATGACAGTTCGTTTGTTGGAGCAGGCAGAAGCCTTGAAAAAGGAAAAAAGCTATTTAGCTGATGCTTTGGCAGATATATCACATCAGTTAAAAACTCCTTTGACATCGCTCAACATATTAAGTGCGTCACTTTCCAGAGAGCAAGTCAGTGAGGAACAGAGACTTGAACTTGTGCAGGAACAGGTTATGCTGTTGTCAAGAATGGAATGGCTGATTACAACTTTGCTTAAAATCTCACGGTTCGATGCGGGTGCAATCTCAATGGATTTCCAAAACGTTTTTGTCAATGATATTGTCACTCAGGCACTTCACCCTTTGGAAATTTCGGCAGAATTAAAAGAGCAAACGATTGTTGTAGATATTCCAGATTATGCAGCAATTAGTGCTGACTTGGAATGGACAGTACAAGCTGTTGGCAATATTTTGAAGAATTGCATTGAACATACACCCATAGGTGGGAAAATAGAAATTGTTAC
>CAMWSZ010000494.1 GCA_947177005.1 uncultured Clostridia bacterium
CCCGGTTTTCCGTTCCGGTGGTCTCGTCCTGATCGGGATCGTAGGCAAAGACCACTTTTCCGCTTTGATCCGTGACGATAACCGCTTCACCGGCATCCTGTGCGGAAGCAAACTGCAAATTCATCGTCACCTGTTCGGAATCGCTCTCCGCCCAGTCCATAGTGGAACCGGTGGCCACCACATAACCGCCGTTGATATAGGAGCCGCAGTCGCTGTCCAGACCGGAATCGGATTGAGGCCGGGCAATGGCAATGACCACACCGCCGTTGATGACCAGATAGCCGTTGGAGTCGATGCCGTCGCCCTCCTGGCCCAGACCGGCCACGATATGCAGCGCACCGCCGTTGATGGTGGTAACAGACACGTTGTCCTCATTGGTGTTGATGCCGTCGTCCTGGGACCGGATATTAATTTTGCCGCCGTTTATGGTCAGATGCAGCTCCGTATCCAGCCCCTCGCTGTCGCCGGTGACGTTCAGCACCCCCGTACCGGCTGTTTCCCCGGCAATGTTCATGGACATCCGGGAATAAAAGGCGGCGTCATACTTATGCAGCTTCTTTTTGTCGCCGTTGTCCTTATAGATGCGCGCCACATGGGAGCCGGAAACATTGTTCACGCTGCCGTCGGCCAGTACGACGTTCGCGCCCGCCTTCGCGGTATCCTGCACGGCGGAAGCGGTATACTCTTCGGTTTCTCCGTCATCGTAGGCCACCCACGCCTGATCGCACTCATAGACCCGGTAGAAAAAGACCGCCGGGGCAACTGTGCAGGTGATATTGGCGTTGTCCAGAAGCAGCGTCACCACTGCGTTGGGATCGGACTTGGCCTCGCTGCCCAGATCTACAAAGATCTGTCCCTTGGACAGCGTGCCGCTGACCCGGTAGACGCCGGGCTTTGTGATATGCACCACCGTATGGGCGGCGGCCTCCTCCGCGCTGTGCCGTTCGGACGCCGTTCCCTCACCGTAAGGGTTGCCGCTGGCATAGGCGTCGCGGTCCTCATAATAGATGATGTCGTTGGCCACATACACCGCGTCCGTACTGTTGGTTGAGGCCGTTTTTCCGTCTACCAGGACCCCGCTTTCGGACAGCCGGATCACCACCTCGTCCCCGGCCATACACGCCGGGACCGTAAGAACCAGCAGGAGCACAAAAGCCAGCGCAAATGTCAGCAGATTTTTCTTGTTGTGCCGCATAATTTTTCCGTTCCTTTCTGTCGTTTCAGATAATTGAGATGCTATCTGAATTATAACCGCTCAACCTGAAACGAGCCTGAAAAAGACCGGCTTTTTTATCCGTCTCCCGTTTCACGGAATGGACGGCGCTATTGCAGGAACATGGCGTCGCCGAACGAAAAGAACCGGTAGCGTTCCCTGACCGCCTCCTCATAAGCGGCCAGAATATGCTCCCGGCCCGCAAATGCCGACACCAGCATCAGCAGGGTACTTTGGGGCAGGTGGAAATTGGTAATCAGCCCGTCAACCGCCTTGAACGAATAGCCTGGATAGATAAAGATATTGGTCCAGCCGGATTTGGGTTCGACATGCCCGTCCGCACCGGCCCAGCTCTCCAGCGTGCGGCAGGAGGTGGTTCCCACGCAGATGACCCGTCCGCCCAAGTCCTTCGTCCGGTTGACCAGCGCGGCGGTTTCCGGCGGGATCACGCAGAATTCACTGTGCATCTCATGGTCTGTGATCTCCTCCTCCTTCACCGGCCGGAACGTCCCCAGCCCCACATGGAGCGTCACATATCCGATTGCAACGCCGCGCTCCCGGATCTGTTCCATCAGTTCACGGGTAAAATGCAGGCCGGCAGTAGGTGCAGCGGCGGAGCCGTTGACTTTTGCATATACGGTCTGATACCGCTCCTGATCCTGCAATTCCTCCTTGATATACGGCGGAACCGGCATTTTCCCCAGCCGTTCCAACACCTCCAGAAAAATCCCGGCATACCGGAACTTGATCAGCCGGTTGCCGCCCTCAACTTCTCCAATGATCTCACCGGTCAGCGCGCCCCCTTCTCCGAACGTTACACGGGCCCCGGTCCGCAGTTTTTTCCCCGGACGCACCAGGCATTCCCAGACATTGCCGCCGCGGTCAGTCAGCAGCAGCACCTCGCACGCGCCGCCGGTCTTACCGTCCGCGTTCACCCGGCTGCCCAGCAGGCGTGCCGGAATCACTCTGGAATCGTTCATAATCAGGCAGTCGCCGGGACGCAGCAGGTCCGGCAGATCATAAAAATACCGGTGGGACCATACACCGGTGTTCCTGTCCAGAACCAGCAGTCTGGAGGCGTCGCGTTTTTCCAGCGGAGTCTGGGCGATCAGTTCCGGCGGCAGGTCAAAATCAAAATCTTTTGTTTTCAAATCGTTTCCTTTCCGGGGGCTGTCCCCGATTTCCCGCCAGCGGGTCCGCCCCTTTGACATGTGTCCGCCGGGGCGCGTCATTCCCGCAAAAAGTGGCCTTGTGAAGCATACAAACCGAAAAAGTGTAGAAATCTTCTTTTCTCATTCTGAAAAACCGCAAAAACAGTTGACACCATTGCAATTATGTGGTATGAATTACGGTACGCACTTTTCAGGCGCACAGTCAGTATACACGCGGGCGGAAAATTTTTCAACCCGTCTTTTTATTGGAGGTTTTGATTTATGAAAGAATATCGTGCCGGTATCATCGGCTGTACCGGAATGGTCGGCCAGCGCTTTGTGACGCTGATGGAAAAGCATCCCTGGTTCCGTCTGACCGCCGTGGCCGCCAGCGCCCGCAGCGCGGGCAAGACCTATGAAGAGGCCGTCAGCAAGCGTTGGGCCATGGCCACTCCCATTCCGGAGGAGGCCAAACAGCTGGTCGTTCTGGACGCGGAAGCGGATGCCGAAAAGCTGGCCGGACAGGTCGATTTTGTCTTCTGCGCGGTGGACATGAAGAAAGAGGAAATTCAGGCGCTGGAGGAGAAATATGCCAAGCTGGAATGCCCCGTCGTGTCCAACAACAGCGC
>CAMWSZ010000495.1 GCA_947177005.1 uncultured Clostridia bacterium
AATGCTGTATCGGTCAAAACTTGGGTAAAGGTAATGAAGTTTGCAGGGAGACCATCGGAGGTTGCTCCAAAGAGGGCCAGGAAAGCATCTTGGGTCAGAAGTCCCCGCAGGCCCATAAAAAGGCCCGTGGCAACCAGTACCGGGATGATGGGGACAAACACGTCGCCAAAAATCCGAACCGCCCGCTGGAAAGCATTGCCCTCCTTTTTCACCGGTGCATTGGAGACTGCGCCGCCGCTGGCACCCAGGATAGACTGCACCTCGTCATAGATTTTGTTGACAAGGCCAGTGCCGAAGATGATCTGATACTGCCCGGAGTTGAAGAAGCTGCCCTTGACCTTATCCAGGTTCTCCACAGCTTCAATGTTGATTTTGTCTTTGTCCGCCGTGATGATGCGCAGCCGGGTGGCGCAGTGGGCCACAGACTGGATATTCCCCCTGCCGCCCACCAGCTCGATGAGTCGTTCCGCAATTTGACGATTTTCCATACATTCGCTCCCTTTCTTTTATAGTGTGTAATATTCCAGTCGTTCCTCCTGCGCTAAACCGGTGTAGTCGATCCGCAGATTCTCTACGCCCGTGAAATAACGCATGGAGAAGACAGCTGCACCATTGTTGATAAAGATCTCCACCGAGGATGCATCGCTGAAAATGTCCAGTTCTGTCAGTACAGGGAGGGGAATATCCCGCGTCTGAACACCGTTGTCCGCCCAATTCTGGCGGGACACTTGTAAAATCTGGCGCTCCGGATCGTAGGATATATCGATTGTATGATTTCTCAAAGACAGTGACAAAGCAGCAGTTGGGGCCGTCCGGACAAGACGCAGTTCAAAATGTCCATTCTCTGCCTGGAAGCTGCCCTGAGACGAACAATAGGTATGAGCGTTATGCCGGAGCTGAAAAACTTCCTCAATAGGGCGCTGATAAAGGGTACCATTTTCCCAGGAGAGAACCCGCGGCAAGACCAGACAGTGTATATATCCAAGGGCGCGAGTGGGACAGGTACTCTCCTGGCCGTCATCCATCCGGGACATCCAGCCTGTCAAAATTCTGCGTCCCCGGTCATCTATGAAGGTTTGAGGAGAATAGAAGTCAAAGCCACGGTCAAACCGCTGCCGGGGGCCGCTAGAGGAAAAAGTCCCCTTCTGCCAATCAAACCGGCCCGGAACATAGGCGGCGTAGCTGTCTACGGTCTCCCCCTGCCCGTCGGGAGCAGGCTTTCGCGTCTGAGGACAGCATACCAGAATGTCCGTTCCGTTCAGAGAAAACAGGTCTGGGCATTCGCAGACCTGATCCAGATTTTGATCGTAGAGGACTCGTTCATATATCCAGTGAATCAGGTCCTGAGAAGAATAAAGTGCGATTGCTCCAGTCAGGTTCTCCTTCTGCGCACCTACCAGCATCCACCAGCGGTCTTGATCTTGGCCTGGAATCACTTTCGGGTCCCGGTGGTGCTGGGTGAAACAGGAAGGTGTTTCAACGCACACAGGCTGTTTCATAAAGCTTCGCCCGTTCCTGGAAACCGCAACGCACTGCCGACTGGTTCGGATACCATTTTCTTTATTGCTCCCTGTGTAAAAAACATATAATTTTTCGTCATGAACTACGGCGCTGCCAGAGTGAACACCATGTTCATCCTCTTCCCGGTCGGGAAGAATTGCACTGCCCCGATTTTCCCAATGAATCATATCCAGAGAGGTGAACAATCCCCATTCCTTATAGGAGTGATCCAGGGCAAAACGATTCCATTGGTGAAAAAAGTAGTAGGTACCGTTAAACTATACCAAGCCGTTGGGGTCATTCAAAAGGCCGCGGGCCGGCTCGATATGATATGACATTTTATAAGGATTTTCCATGCTGCCCTCCGTGCGGTCACGCGCCGCAAGATGAAGTGTTTTGGAAAAAAGGAAATCTGTTTTTCCCTTGCCAACTGTATTTTAGCACGCTGCCGGAAGGGACAACATAGAAATTTCAAAGGCATATATGTCATTTTTTAAGATTTCTTTGCAATACCGGATAGACTGTGATAGGATACCGGCATGAGAGAATATACAGACAAGCTAACCGACCTCACGAAGAAAAGCATTTCTGATTTTGTGTTCTACAACTGTGGTGTGGAACAGTGCGCACCGAACCAATTCTATGGCCCCAAGCGCAGAGATTACCACTTCATCCATTTTGTCGTGAAAGGAGAAGGCGTCCTGGAGATTCAGGGCGCGGCCTACCCCGTCCACTGCAACCAGTTCTTTATCGTTCCAGCCGGAGAGGTCTCTACCTACCGGGCCAGTGGGAGTGCCCCCTGGAGGTATTGCTGGATTGGATTCCTGGGCATCCAGTCTACTCAGTTTCTCAACACCCTGATGCAGTGCGGCCCTCAGCGGTTTGTTCTGAACTGCCAGGATGCCACTTTCTATCAGACGCGCATTGAGAACATTCTGCGAATTGCAGGCAAAGGACTTTCCACGCACCTGCGCTCCAACGGCATGATGTACGACCTGATTGGCACTCTCCTAGATGAGTTGGGAGCGGATGACCCAGCAGAGTTTGGTCTCTCGATCCCCTTCCAGGCCCGGCAGTATATGGAGCTTCACTACCATGACAGTCTCCGGATTTCGGATGTTGCCGCCGCTGTTGGCGTCCATGCCAATTACCTGTCGAATGTATTTCAGGAACAGTACCATATGTCACCAAAGCAATACCTCGATAGGCTGAAGCTCCAGAAAGCTCAGGAACTGCTTCTTCACACAGAACACCCAATTTATATTGTTGCGAACTCTGTGGGGTTCACGGACCCGTTAGGGTTTTCAAAATTTTTTCGCCGGATGACAGGGATATCCCCTACTGATTACCGGGCGCAAAGGAGAGAAATCAATGAAAACATTTGACATCCAATTTGAAAATGGCCGGTTCCATCTGTTTACCAGTAAGGTAAGCTATATTATGGAACTGTATGCAGACACTTGGCTGCTGCACCGTTACTGGGGACC
>CAMWSZ010000496.1 GCA_947177005.1 uncultured Clostridia bacterium
ATCAGCTCCTGATGTATGCCCAGCGACCGAACGCTACCGCCTGCGCCAGCATGGAACTGTGGAATACAACTATGCGGCGGTGGATTAAGCCCGGTTCAAAGGGCATCGCCCTGATTCACAAAAACAGCAGGGGCAGGCCGTATCTGGAATATGTTTTTGATGTTGCGGATACCCGTGAACTGCGAAACTCCAAAACTCCCTACCTGTGGAGAATGCGGAAAGAACATCACGCCGCTGTTGCGGAAGCGCTGGCAAGGCAGCACGGCCCCACCGATGAAACGGATATCGGCTATCAGCTAATGGAACAAGCCAGCCGTGCGGTGGATGAGATATACCGTGACCACCTGACCGACCTTGCCTATGATGTGGGAAACAGTTTGCTGGAGGAACTGGACGATCTCAATTTAGAGGTGCGCTATCGCAGGACTTTGACAGCCAGCGTCCAATATACCCTTCTGACCCGCTGCGGTCTAAACCCCTCCGATTACCTGGAGGACGAGGACCTGCTGGGCATTACCGAGTTTTCCACCCCCGCCGTTCTTCACCACTTGGGCGACGCCACCAGCACCATTTCCATGAATCTGCTCAATGAGATTGGCAGAGCTGTCAGGGAGTATGACCGTGAAGCAGCGAGAAACCAGCAAGAAAAAAATCAGGAAAAAAGTGAAAAACCTCTTGCAAAACCGCCGGTGATCGACTATACTACAGACAGAGGACGATTTAATACTGTAAAGCGTGAAAGCGAAGAAAGGAGTATACCACATGGCAGAGCTGACATACACGAGGATGGGAGATTACCTGATTCCCGACCTGACGCTGGACAACGAGAACGAGCAGGAGGAGTATCCGCTGGGCAAGTACGGGAGACTGCGGGAGACGTTCCTGAAGGAACACCACCACGGAACATACACGTCGAGACTGCTGACCGGGCGGCTGGAACCCCACCTGCGGGAGATCGACCGGCAGGCACAGGAACAGGTAGATCAGATGGTATCCGACCTGATGAAGCAGAACGGCGTGGACGAGAAGATGAAAGCCCGCGACCAGATGGGCTGGGTACAGGCGGTCAACAGCTTCAAGGCGCAGGCGGAGGAAATCGTACTGGCGGAGATCGTCTACAGGTAAATCAGGATGCAGAGCAGACGGCAGGCGGACAGCCTGCCGTTTCTGCGTCTGAGGAACCCCGACCATTCCAATTCAACCTGTTCCCCACGGTGGAGGAACAGGTGGAACGCATTGTCCAGGCCCAGACGGAGGAACAGCAGCAGATTCCAACTCCTGCCGGACGGGTGCCGGATGCGGTAATAGGCCGCGCCCTCACCAGCGGCGGCAATGGCCAGCACAGCATTGAGCATATTATAGCGTTCTTTCAGAAGGAACATACCGGTTCCGCTGCTGCTTCCTTCATGGAAAAGGAATTTGGTGAGGGCGGAAAAGGCATTTCGATTGCCGGACAGGACTATGCACTCTGGTTCAGCAAAGAAGGTTTTCGTATCGCGCCGGGACGGTCTGCTTATGGTCCCGGCAGCACTCTCATTCCCTGGGTAAGTGCCGCCGCTATGACAGCCAACCTCCTGCGGGATGGGACATTTGCCGCACAGGATAGAATTAACGCCGCTCGTGACAACGAGTTCCGGGAATTGGCTGAAACATTGTGGTTTCTGCGCCGCGATTTTAGCGAAGAAGCGAAAGAGACTGACCATCTTGCTGCAATCGCCAAGGCATATGCGGAGCCGGGATTTCCTGAAGGCACAAAGGCAATAGAAAAGGTATTGAGAATCCCGGAGGAGAGAGAAAAACTGAAACAGGATATGCAGCAGTTTGATGCTGCATATCGGGATAACCATAATTTACTGCGTTTCCGGCGCTCTCCTAACTCCGTTGATCTCTATTCTCGTATCGCTGATATGGACCGTCCTGTAACGGTGTTTCGTGCGGTGGATGGGTTTGCTCCTGCAAAAGCCAGTTTTGTCACCGAAGACGAGATGAACCAACTCCTGGCAGGCGGACCCAGTATTTCTGAAAGTAAACTGCAAATCTACTCCTATTTTGTACAGGGCCATAACGAGAAAGAGTGTGCAGGCTTTCTGAGGGAGAGTTACGGTACTGGCGGTATTACTCGTACCGGCTATGATGAATGGCATGATTCCAAAGGCATCCGCATGACACGCTCAGACGAAACTTCCGGTTTCAAGGGCTATGACACGGTTCAATTAAACTGGTATCAGGTAGAGAAACGTATTCGGGGCTTGATTGACAGTGGACGCTATCTTAATGAACAGGAACGGGCATATCTTCCCGCCTATGACAAACTGACACTTGCCCGGAAAATCTATGCGTTTCAGTATAATGACCCTAACAAACTGCCAGACCGCCAAAACTGGGATACGGAAATAGCAAAGAGGGATATCCTGCCCTTGCTGGATGACCCGGAAAAAAGCGCGGCGCTTTATGAGGACATGACCAAAGCACTTGCCGTCCTTTCTCCTGACAGCAAAGAATACCAGCAGATGGAACCGGCCTTACAGGATATGGGCGCATTTCAGCGCGGGGAGTATTCTCTGTTTACTCCGTTACCGGAGGAAGTTCTGCGGGCAGAGCGTCAGGCAAAACGGGCAGCAAAAGAGAACAGGAAGGATAATACCAGCAAAAGACCGGATTCAAAAACTCCTGATGTACCCGGCGACAGGCTGGCGGAAGCAGCCCGCGCCCTGGCGAAGAAGATGCAGAAGGACACGAACATAACGGAAGATGAGGATGGTCAAATCACCCTTGATTTTTCGGCTGCACCAACCGCAGAATCGCAGAATCCGCCAGTCCCGCCACCCAATACGGATTCGTTTTCTCCTGAATCAGAGAAAACATCCGATCAACCGAACACAAAGAGAAAAGAATCTGCGGCCCAATATGACTTGAGCTATGGATTCTTAGGCAATGGATTAACCGTATGGAACCTTCTGGAGAAAGAAGATGGCGACTATAAAAC
>CAMWSZ010000497.1 GCA_947177005.1 uncultured Clostridia bacterium
CCCAAGGATACCGAACTCTACCGGATCATGACAACCAAGCCGCAAGAGGTCTCTGTATGACGGATGCTCTGGACACAATGGACATCACAGAATTGCTGGTGGCCGTTCAGAACAGCCTGGATTCTTCTATGAAAAGTATTCAGACTGCGATCATGCAGCTGGAAACAACGGAGCCAACGGTTTCAGACACCTTAGCGGCCCTGCGGGACACCCATAGGCTGTTGTTCTATCTGGACCTTGTGATTGTGAAAGCTGTCAACAGAGGGGAGGTGGCCTTGTGAGCAGCCGTAAAAATCCCCGTCTCCAATTCACGGATGCGGAGCTGAATCCCAAACTGAAAGAACATGTGCGCCGTGCGGAAAAGGCTGCGGACAAAGCGGAAACAGCACAACAAAAAATTCCCAAGACCCGAAAAAAGGTCAAACGGGCTGTTTTGGACCCGGAGACTGGGACTGTCAAGGTACAGCTGTACTTCGAGGAAAAGGCAAAGCCGCCCTCCAAGCTGTCCCATGCCGTCCGGGATGCTCCCGGCAATACGGCAGTTTCTGCCATCCATCGTGAAGTACGGCGGTCGGAAGATGACAATGTGGGCCTGGAGAGCGCCCACCGGTTGGAGGAAACTGCCGAGACCGGCGGACGGCTGGCACAGCACTCCAGCCGCGCTCACAAACTGAAACCATACAGGGACGCGGCAAAAGCAGAACGGCAGCTGGAAAAAGCCAACGTAAACGCCCTCTATCAGAAGCATATCCGGGAGAATCCCCAGCTTTCCAGCAATCCCCTCTCCCGTTTGCAGCAGAAACGGGCCATTCAAAAGCAATACGCCGCGTCGGTCCGTTCCGGTCAGAGCGCCGCCGCCACGATGGAGAACACCGCTAAAGCCGCAAACAGGCAGCGGAGAAGTCCAGGGAGGGCATGAATTTTGTGTGGAAACACAAAAAAGGTATCAGTATTGTTATCGGGCTGTTTTTCTGCGTATGCCTGCTGCTCAACTGTATGTCCTCCTGTTCCGTTCTGGCGGAGGGCCTGCTGTCCAGCCTGGGCAGCTCTACCTTTCCAAACGCGGACGAGGATATGCTGGGTGCGGAAGCGGCTTATGCCGCAATGGAAGCTGAGCTGCACCATGATCTGGACACTTATGCCAGTTCCCACGATTACGACGAATACAGCTTTGACCTGGACGAGATCAAACACGACCCCTATGTGCTGATTTCTCTGCTCACGGCTTACCACGGCGGGACGTGGACGCTCCCGGATGTCCAGGGAACCCTTTCCATGCTCTTTGACAGGCAGTACATTTTGACAGAGACGGTGACTGCGGAGACCCGCTATGACGATGCCGGGAACCCGTATGCCTGGGCCAGCTGCAACGTAAAGCTGAGAAATTCCGATCTCTCCCATCTTCCGGTGTATCTGCTGGACGAGGACGGCATGAATCTCTACGCCAACTATATGGCCACCCTGGGCAACCGGCCTGATCTGTTTCCCATAGGAACGTACCCCCATGCTTCCCAGCGGCAGGACTATCTGAGCTATGACGTACCCCCGGAAGCTCTGGCGGACACGCAGTTTGCCGCCATGCTCGCCGAAGCGGAGAAATACCTTGGATTTCCCTATGTGTGGGGCGGTTCCTCGCCCTCCACTTCGTTTGATTGTTCCGGCTTTGTCAGTTGGGTTATCAATCACTCTGGCTGGAATGTGGGACGGCTGGGGGCAAAGGCTTTATGCGAACTCTGCACCCCGGTATCCCCGGCCAACGCCAAGCCCGGTGATCTTGTGTTTTTCCTCAATACCTATGACGCGCCGGACCCGAACGCGCCTACGCACTGTGGGATCTTTGTGGGTAATGGAATGATGCTGCATTGCGGCTCACCAATTTCCTATGCCAATCTGAACAGCCCTTATTGGCAAAGTCACTTTTATACTTACGGGCGTTTACCTGCCCCATAATGGAAAGGAGAGATTCAACATGAACCCGAAAATTAGGAAGATCGACACTGAGTATGAGAAAAACGCGGCAAAGATCATCAAGCTGCAAGAGCGGCAGAAGGAACTGGAGGCGGAACGCCTGGAGCTGGAAAATATGGACATCATCGGCATCGTGCGCAGCATGGGCCTGACCCCGGAGCAGCTGGCCGCGCTCATCCAGTCCAGCAAGCCCGCAGCACCCGCCGCCGCTCCGGAGAGGAAGGAGGAAAACGGTTATGTGGAAAACTAAATTTCACATTGCCGCCATCCTCTTGATAGCGATGTTGGTATTGTCGGTACTGGCAGTCTTTGCCCCCACCGCCCTGGCGTGGAGTGAGGAAAGCAGCATCAGCATCCAGATCGCCGCGCCTGCCGGTTGGACGAACTGCGACGCCATTGTTTCCGTCACAATCACGGATAACACCGGAGATGGCTTTGAGAAAGCTATGGTGAACGATAACGGGAGCTGGCGTGACATTACGGCTGCTCTGGAACAGCAGGGACGCCAGTATCATGCAGTCATGACGGTCTCGGACAACTGCATCGTCTCTGCCAGTGTCACTGGCTGGGATGGACAAACCTATGAGAAATCTCAGTATATCGGCTGTTTTGATCGGACAGCGCCTACCCTGCGCACCAGCTTTACCGACAGCCAGCTCCATGTGGAGACTGCGGACAACATATCCGGTGTTGCGGCGGTCTATGTGGATGGCTACAGATATATTGTATTGGACAACGGTGCGGTTGACGTTCCGCTCATAGAAATAGGAGACAGCGCCGCAGCGGTCAACATCCAGGCAGAGGATTATGCAGGGAATTTTTCTCAAACTGTGACTGAGCCAAATCCAAACTATAAATCTGTTTCCAGTGAGCCGGATACCCAGGTGAGCAGTCCTCAGAAACTGGTTCAGACTACCGGGCCGGATACCCAGGTGAACCGTCCTCAGATACCTGTCTCGTATCCACAACTCCGAGAACACTAGACTCCTTATAAGATCGAATGACGG
>CAMWSZ010000498.1 GCA_947177005.1 uncultured Clostridia bacterium
ATTCGAGATATTTCACTGATGTACCCGGCGTTTATCACATCGTCAATGCCTTTCCCAAAAGAGGGGTCCCATACGGCAAATTCTGTTAACAGCGCCGAATTAAGCCTGGAATATAGACCGGAAGCGGATTGAAATACATGATTGTTTTGCTCCCTGTCATAACAAAGAACAAACTGCCGGGCTCCAATCGCGTCAGCCAATTCAAGCGCAGCCTTTCCCGCCGCTTTCCAGTTCGAGATGCTGTGCATATTCACGACCAGAAATCCCAAAGAAGCAAGCGTTTCTGCCTTAAATCTTCCTTCCGTCACTGCAACAGCGCGGTTCCACATTCTGTTTTGCGGATACAAAATATCTTCGACAAATCCGCAGGAACACCCAAGAGTGCCTGCACTTCCGGGCATACCATTCGCGTAGCCGGAAGAAAAGAATTTGTACCGCGCTTTTTTTTCATGTTCGGAATGAACGACTCCATCTAATGACTGCGCCGCTCTGGTCTGAATTCCGGAGACCTGCGCGTTTCGGTTAAAAACCATAATGCCAATCTGGTTTTCCGAAGGTGCGGAAAATAAGACGCGGTTGTTTTTCCCAACATAAAATCCGGGTACTCCAATCAAATTTTTTGCTGCGGAAGATGAATCGGATAGTTTAAATTCCGTCATAAGATTTTTCTTTAATTTTGACCAGAATACAGGCAAATCACTCCGCGTAGGAAACAAAAAATATTTTTCCAGACTGCTTTCAGGTATTTTTCTGGAATCCAAAAGGACTTTCTTTGCTTCCTGAGAAAGCGGTTTGGATGCAGCGGCAAAACAGCGGTAAACTCGATCCAGATGTTCAGGATTTCGCTTTTGTGCCAGCACGGCGCAGTTTTCTTGAGCTTTTCTTTGTACGGGAATAACGACAGAAGCCGCATTATTTTTTTGCCTCAATGCGGCTGCTCCAGCACAACTGATAATGCCTGCGTTCTCCGCAATTATAATAGCGGCTTCCCGATAGCCCACGTCAAGATACTGGCGAACAAAATCAATGCTGTCCCCCCTTATTCCGCATGCGTAGCATTCAAACCAGCCGCGTTTAGAGGGTGAAGAATCCGGAAATACAACAAATGAACCCATCGTTTTATCATCGTGAAACGGACATAATCCATAATACTTCCCATTTTTATATTGAAGCTGAATAAAGTGTCCGATTGCCTCCACAACAGAAACTTGATGAGCCAGATCAAAAACATTCAATCTTGCCATTACGCACTCCTTCTTTTCAATAAAGGGAGAGGACGATTTGCGCCCGCTCCCTTTCTATTTTTTGCTGTCCCAAATTTTACCGGATTTGGGCTGCTGATTGTTCTTTTATTTTGTTGAGCGCTTCTTTCCGCTGCTCCGCCGCAAGCTGCATGGCAGGAGCAGCAGCGGCAACAAACCGGAGTTGAATCCACGTCTGAACAGCCGCCTCAACCGCCAGAGCGAACTCCTTGAGTTTATCATTCGTGAGAGGGACGCGAATGGTGGTTTCCGGCTTTCCGTCCATGACAATCAGACCTTCCGGCGTTTCATGCGCTTTTCCCTGTTTTGCGCAGAGTATCCAGGGCTGCCTGCTTCCGGGTGCAAGCTCTAAGATCCGAGAGATGGCCTGCCCGTTATTCGACTTTGCGGAAGTACCCCCCTGTTTCGTGAAAACAGGCTTCGGATATGTCTGCCCATTTGCCTTCGCAGCTTCCAGAACCAGCTTTCCCATCTGCGGGATTCGTCCGGACATAATATCGCGGCTCAACACCTGCGCTTCAAACATACCCATATAAATCCCTATACTTGCCTTCATCCGCTGTCCTGCCTGGGCTGCTTTATCGTATTCAACAAAGTTGATGAACACTTTGTCAATAGCCATAGCATATGTGGTAATCTCCACAAAAGTATTCCGTCCGTCCGCCCGATAAATTTGTTCCGCCGCTCTTGTTTCCTTCATAGCAGGGTCCTCCTTTTAAATTAGCATTGCGTGAAATTTACTTTGTAATATGCAGAATCTCCGAATAATATCAAACAAAATTTAAAAGCTGCCGGATCGCTGCAATAAACGAAGTCCGGCAGCTCTATTTAGATCAAAGCACCAATTAGGGACGAACCTGGAGACTCATGTAAGCATCCGTGAGCGCCTGCGGCAGAGCAGAATTCTGTTTGTACATTGCCATTGTAATGATTGCGTTTTCATTGGCAGAAATCAAACGAACGGAACCGTTCATATTGACGTCGCCGGTCTGGGCGGCAATGTTTTCAGGGACAGTAATGGAGATATTGGTGAACATTTTCATGACAGGCCCTTCTTCCTTCTTTACAACCGTACCGGAAAAGGAAATCTGAGCTTGCTCCCGTCCCGAAGGACTCAGATACTGAAGAACACAGGCGGCTGCGAGGTTCTTCCAGCTCTCTTCTGTCATGTTATAGAAGTTCTCGTCGCCTTCGCCAACAGCAGATACCTTAACCGGCATGGCATCTACCCTCGGCAGTGCTTCAGAAGCGTCAGCCGGCATGAAGGAAACCATTAGGACGCCATCTTCCTGGTCGGACGGAATTTCATCAAAAACCAGCTTTGTGCTGTCGTAATTGAAGGATGCAATCCCGATGTCCAAAAATTTGACAGGTTCGTCGCTTCCGGGAAGCGCCGGTGTTACTGCGGGGATTTGCTCAACAGGCTGCGTTTGAATCTGCGCCGGATCGGACGGCTGACCCTGCTGGGGCTGCTGTGTCGATGTGATAGGAATATTGGTAATATCTGCCGGAGCAGGGGTCTTATCTCCCGGAAAGAGCAGAACTTTTGCTCCAATAAAGCCCGCCAGCATTATCGAGATCGTAATTATAACCGTAATAATTGTTTTTTTCATAGCTTCTACGCCCGCCAGTTTTAACATGTAAAGGCGGGATACCTTCCTTTCTGGTTAAAAATTATAAAAATCGGAGAGTTTTAGCTTGCCTAGTAC
>CAMWSZ010000499.1 GCA_947177005.1 uncultured Clostridia bacterium
GCTCGCTAAGCTCTATCCTTCTTTACTTTGATTCCTAGCCGGATATACCACTAGTTTGCTCACAATCTCACACAGAGCCTTACGGACAGGAGAATCCGTAGGGAGCGTTACCGTGGGACGACCGTCACAGTCATACTGATAGACCAGATCGTCATGGGGAACTACTTCAAGCAATTCCAAGCCCTGCTTTTCGATTTCCTCTCGTGTTCCCTCGTTCAGTTCACCATTAGGAGCGCGGTTGACAATCAGCACGACACGTTCTGTTTTCAGCCCCAGCTCATTGATAAGTTGGGCAATCCGTCCTGCAGCCTGGACACCCCGGCGGGAGCAGTCGCTGACCAGGATTGTGATTTCCATATTCGGCAGGAGGCCACGGCTGATATGCTCTAATCCCGCCTCATTGTCCACAACGATATAAGGATAATTCCCTTCCAGCTTCTGCATCTGTGTTTGCAGAAGTCCGTTGACAAAGCAGTAGCACCCTTGGCCCTGGGTACGGCCCATCACCAGCAGGTCAAAATCATCATCCTCCACCAGTGCATCATTCAACCGCATTTCTGCCCAGGTGCTTTTCTGCATCCCGACTGGCAGGGCATTTGTCCCGGCACGTTCAATTTCCTCCCGGATTTCACCCAAGGTGCTTTCTACTTCAACACCTAAAACCTCGTTCAGATTGGAGTTAGCATCGGCATCTACAGCTAATACAGGCTTCCGTCCAGTTTCACACAGATACTGAATCAAAAGGCCGCAGAGAGTAGTTTTTCCTACGCCACCTTTTCCGGCCATTGCAATTACATGGGCCATGTGATTTCCCCCTTCCGCTACACATCAGCCGTTTCGCTTACAATGAAATAGCCATGAATCATATCTGCTTCCAGAATTTTACCTTCCATCATCGCCATCTCATTGCCTATCAGGTCTGTCAAGATCACCATGCCGTCCTCACAGCGAACATGGGTGACGTTTTTTAATACCTCACACTTGGGGTTCCGGGTATCTCTGTATATGGTCGAGAGACACATTTACTGGATACCCCCTTCCATCAGTTTCCGTGCCAATTTCTGAATAGCGGGATATGTTCCTACCAACTCTGTTCCGGTCAGCCCCGCTGCGGCAACCTTTGTGTCTGCCGGGATAACAGCGGCGATTTTATCCGAAGCTGCCACAGTCTCCAACATAGCATCACGGGTATCTTCCGTCACTTTGTTCAGAACAAACCATACGGGCTTGCCAATGCTCTGGCCCAACTCCTGGATCTTTTTCGACAGCCGTAGGGATTCAAAAGATGGGTCAACGATCATTAGCAGCAGATCAACACCATTGTCCACGCCGCGTCCGAAATGCTCAATCCCAGCTTCCATGTCCATCAGGGCAAACTCTCCGTCTGACAGTTGCAGATTAGCGATAAACTGTTGGATCACATTGTTCATCGCACAGGCGCAGCCCTCATTTGCCTCGTGAATTTTGCCGCTGGCCATAAGCATCACGCCGTCCTTTTCTCCGCAGTACCCTTCCGGAATATCCGCGAGGGACCAAGGGCCGCTGAAAAATTGGTGGGCAAAGTTGGAGAGCATCATGTCTTTCAGAACCGTCTCCTTGCCGCCAAAAAAGGCGGTGAAATCCTTTGGCAGCGCCATCCCCAACTGACGGTGCAGGCCATAGTTGGATTCATCCGAATCAATAACCAGCACCTTCTTCCCGGCATGGGCCAGTTCTTTTGCTAACAGAGAAGTGGTTGTGCTTTTCCCGCAGCCGCCTTTGCCGCAAATTGCAATTTTCATGGTAGTTCCTCCATTTGCATATGATGTCCCCATTATAAAAAAAACATCCAGGACTACAACCCCCGATGGGGGATATAGTCCTGGACATTTTTACGGAATATGTACGAAATCAGACAGAATCAAAAATTATATGCAATAATTTTATCCCTGGGAACATGGCTTCATACTGTTGCCGAAGTTTGTCAAGGATAAGCGTGCCAACTGTTACAGCGTCCTCGACAGACAAATAGTGATCTGCGCTGCTGTTCAGAAACAGCCTCCCGGAAGCGTCGATCTCATCCTCTTCCTCCGCAAGCCAGAGTTTCCACGTTACCGGATACTGCGGCAGAAACGGAAGCACGGCACAGAGATCAGCATTTGAGGATTCTATCGATGCCCCCAGCGCGGTACAGACCATTTGCAGATTTTCCAGGGGCTTTTTCGTAAAATAACGGGCCATTGTCTGCTCACAGGTGCGGTCAAAACCGCCGCCCCGAACCAGACCGTCCCGCAGTTCTCCAAAAGGTATCATCCTCTGCTCCATTGGCGTTCCGTCCGCCATGTCCAGATAATGCAGAATAACAAGGTGATGCCATTCGTCCAGTTCCTGCTCTATGTCATAGGACGGATAGTGGACGGTAATTTCTTCTCCCAAGCTAGAAAGGTGAAACACCCGATGCCCTGCATCAAAGAACACATGTGCTTTTTCGGCTATTTCAGAAGGTGATTGGTCAGCCAGACGACTTTTGGCTGCCGCCAACATTTCTGAAAAAGCCCGGTTTTCCTTAACTGTCATGGTATGGTTCTCCTCCTGCCTAATGTATTCTCGCGGAAAAACTACTGATTCCCCCTTTAATAAATTGGTCGATTGCGTTTTGTACGCAGCACCAATCTTCGTTCTCCAGGCGGTGATGCTGCTTGCAAATTGCGAAACAGCCGTTGATTTGAAAATAGAATATGGCTTCTGCCTCTTGTTCAGTGAGGGCAGGTACCCTGTCCCGAATCATTTGAACAGTCGCATCTCTGTATAAGTCCGATAGTTTTCTGACAACAACAAAGCCAAGCGCATCGTCAAATAGTATACAGCGTAGTTCCTTACTCTCCCGGACAAACCGGCAAAATGGGAGAGCGCACTTTGCGTCCGCTGTTGATGAGGTGAGGTATTCTCCCAGATAGGTCATGTCGGCCAGGGCATCATCCAG
>CAMWSZ010000500.1 GCA_947177005.1 uncultured Clostridia bacterium
AGGGCCTGATCCTCTGCGGTATCGTCGAGTTCTACGCCATTCTGTCCCTGCTGGCGTCCATGCTGATGCTGCTCCAGCTGTAATCCCGGGGGATTGCATATGAAGGGTATTGAAAAAATCACCGCCCGTATCCAGAGCGACGGCAGCGCCGAAACCTCCCAGATCCTGCGGGAAGCCGGGGAAAAGGCGAAAGACGTCTTAGCCGGGTATCGGGCTAAGGCCGAGGCCGAAGCCGCAAGCGCTGCCGCGGCGGGTAAGGAAGCCGCCAAACGGCACGCCGAACGTCTGGAAAGCTCCGCACATATGGAGGCCAAAAAGCAGTTTCTGGCCGCTAAGCAGGAATGTCTGGACGCGGCTTTCGTGAGGGCGCAGAAGGAACTGCTGTCCCTGCCCGACGATCAGTATGCCGGGCTGCTTGCAAAAATGGCGTGCCGGGCCTCCAAGAGCGGACGGGAAGAGATCCTGCTCAATGAGAAGGACCGGAAGCGCGTAGGCGAGCAGGTGGTGGCCAAGGCCAACGAAATGCTGCGCCGCAAAGGGAAACTGACCCTCTCCGAGGAAACCCGGGAAATGGAGGGCGGCCTCACCCTCAAGGACGGCAGCGTGGAGGTCAACTGCGCGTTTGAAACAGAGCTGCGGGTCCTGCGGGAAAATATGGCCGCCGAAATCGCCGCAATCCTGTTTGCATAAGCTGTCCAACATGACATTGTTTGTAGAAAGGAGGATGGCTTTTGGCAAAGAAAATTAAAGATACCGATTACCTGTTTATCTCCACCTACCTGCACAGCCTGGAGCGTAATCTGCTGACCTCCGCCAGAATGGAGCGCATGATCGAAGCCCCCACCGCCGCGGAGGCCGCAAAGGTGCTGCAGGAGATCGGCTACGGCGAGATGCCCAACGTCAACGACAAGGAGCTGAGCGCCGTGCTGGCGCAGGAACAGGAAAAACTGTTTCAGGACCTGTACCGGTTCGTGCCGGATAAAGCGGTGGTGGACGTGTTCAAGGTCAAGTACGATTACCACAACCTGAAAGCCCTGCTCAAAGCCCGGGCTATGAAGCTGGACGGCTCCCGCCTGCTGCTGGACGCCGGCCGCGTGCCCGCCGGGGATATGCTCCGGGCCGTTACGGAGGGCGATTACAGCGCGCTGCCCCCAGCCCTGCGGCAGGCCGCCGCGGAGGCCGGTGACGTGCTCAGCTCCACCGGCGACCCCCAGCTCAGCGACTTCATCCTGGACCGCGCCTATTACGCCGAGATGCTGTCCGCCGCCCGGGAAACCGGAAGCAGTTTCCTGGTGCGGTACGTGCAGGCCGCTATCGACGCCGCCAATCTGCGCAGCGCCGTGCGTACCCTGCGGATGAAAAAAGGCGGTGAGCTGCTGCGGAAGGTTCTGGTGGAGGGCGGCACCGTCCGTCCAGACACCATTCAGGCCGCCGCCCTCAGCGGCAACCTGGAGGACCTGTACAAGACCGGCGAGCTGCGGGAGGCCGCGGAGCTTGGCACCGCCGCCGCCAACGGCGGAAATCTTACCGCATTTGAAAAAGCCTGTGACGACGCCGTTACCAGCGTGGCCGCCAAGGCGAAAAGCGTCCCCTTCGGGGTGGAGGCCGTCGTCAGCTATCTGGCCGCCAAGGAAATCGAATTCACCGCCGTGCGCATCATTATGTCCAGCCGTATGGCCGGAATCGGCGGGGATACGATCCGTGAACGGCTGCGGGCAGCTTACGTCTGAAGAAGGAGGAAGCAGGCATGTATAAAATCGCAGTGCTCGGCGACCGGGACAGCGTTATGGGCTTTAAGGCCCTGGGCCTGGATACCTTCTTTGTCGAGGAGACAGACGAGGCCCGGCATACGCTCCATAAGCTGGCGCGTGACGAGTACGCCATTATCTATATTACCGAACAGCTTGCGTCGATGATCCCCGCGGATATCGCACGCTATAAGACCGAAACCACCCCCGCCGTTATCCTGATCCCCGGCAAAACCGGCTCTTTGGGACTGGGCGCGCAGGCGCTGCAAACCGCCATTGAACGGGCGGTCGGGGCGGACATCGGCTGACCTGTTTTGATAAAGCAGGAAGAGTAAACGGAAATCTAACAAGGAAGGCAGTGAAGGAATGAGTCTGGGAAAAATCATCAAGGTTTCCGGCCCGCTGGTTGTCGCCGACGGTATGAGCGACGCGAATATGCAGGACACCGTCCGCGTAGGCGACCAGCGGCTGATCGGCGAAATTTTGACCATGACCGGCGACCGGGCTTCCATTCAGGTCTATGAGGAGACCTCCGGCCTGGGCCCCGGCGCAAAGGTCGAAACTACCGGCGCTCCCCTGAGCGTGGAGCTGGGACCCGGTATCATTGAAAATATCTACGACGGTATCCAGAGACCTCTGGAGGAGATCGTCAAGCAAACACACTCCAATAACCTCGCCCGCGGCGTGGAAGTGCCCGCGCTGACCCGTGAGAAAAAATGGGAGTATACGCCTGTCGCCAAGAAGGGCGACAAGGTCGTGGCAGGCGACGTGCTGGGCACCGTGCCCGAAACCAAAGTCGTGCTCCACAAAATCATGGTGCCCAACGGCATCAGCGGCACTGTGGAATGGGTCATCAAGCCCGGCAAGTATATCGTGGACGAGGTCGTCGCCAAGATCAAAACCGATAAGGGCGAGATCAAAGAGCTGACCATGGTCCAGAAATGGCCCGTCCGCGTGGGCCGCCCCTATAAACGCAAATATAACCCCATTGCGCCCCTCCAGTCCGGACAGCGCATTATCGATACCATGTTCCCCATTGCAAAGGGCGGCACCGCCGCCGTCCCCGGCCCCTTCGGCTCCGGCAAAACCGTCGTGCAGCACCAGCTTGCCAAGTGGTCCGACGTGGATATCGTGGTCTACGTCGGCTGCGGCGAGCGCGGCAATGAGATGACCGACGTTCTGCGCGAGTTCCCCGAGC
>CAMWSZ010000501.1 GCA_947177005.1 uncultured Clostridia bacterium
GAGGGATCGGCAGCAGCCAACACAGGAACTTCGGCAGGACCCCAAAACAGCTTTCGACCGTCAGACTCAATACGCTGTGAAAAATGCACAGCAAAACGGAAAAGATATAGGTTTTGCTGAAAAATACCACCAGTACCACCAGTGGCAGCGTTCCCGCTGTGACGAAAATCCCCATTTCCACGGCCATCCACAGCTTATAGCCAAGCCCGCCAACCTCGGCAATCAGGCTCCCACAGACAATGGCGACGGCGGCTGTGGACAAGCAGTAGATCAGTCCGAACAGAAACAGGACGATGATCTTGGCAAGGATCATTTGGGTGCTGGTCACCGGAATAGTACGAAGGTTTTTGAACGTATCGTTGTCCCGCTCCATAAAAAACAGCATGGCGGCGATGACGCCGATGACACAGGGCAGAAGCAACTCCACCCCATAGCCCAGAACAAACTGATAAAAGTCATCAAAGAGTTCAGCTTTCGTGCTGTACCGGGCCATCATGCGGGGCGTCAGCATCATCAGCGCTACCGGCGGTGGAAACAGGAAACTGGAGAGGATCACGAAGGGTATAAACTTCTTCCTTTTTAATTTCACCAGCTCGCAGGAAATCAGTTTAAGCAATCCCCTCACCCCCGGTTACCCGCTTGAAGTAGTCCTCCAGGCTCTCCTCCACCGTTGCAGCCTCCGATACCTCCAGACCGTGCTGAACAAAGGCGGATATGATCTTTGCCACAGGGGTTCTGACGAAATCCAGCCGAAGATTGTGGCCGTCCTGCACGGTAAACTGATTTTCATGGAAAACGCCTGTCAAGAGATCTTCAGCCCTTCCCCTAGCGGACCCCATGAAATGGACGTATCTGTTGCTCTTTGCCTCCAGGTCCACAAGGCTTTCCTCTTCCAGCAGTACACCATGGTCGATGATGCCGATGTCGTCTGCCAGCAGCGCCACCTCAGAAAGAATGTGGCTGGAGATCAGGATGGTCTTGCCCCGCTCATCGCACAGGGCCCGGATGAAGGAGCGCACCTCCGCGATGCCGATAGGGTCCAGGCCGTTGATGGGTTCATCCAGGATCAGCAGTTCCGGGTCGTGCATGACGGCCAGAGCAATCGCCAGCCGCTGTTTCATACCCAGAGAATATTGGGAGAACAGCTTTTTATCCCGATAGGGCAGGCCAACCAAATCCAAGGCGCTTTTGATCGCGCTCTGCTTTTTCAGCCCCCGCAGAGCAGCAAAGATACTCAAATTTTCCGTTGCGGTCAGATTGGGATAAAAGCCGGGGGATTCAATCAGGCTGCCGATGCGGGGCATCAGTTTCTTCTCGTTGCCCGGCAAAGACTTCCCCCAAATCGCCACCTCTCCAGACGTGGGCTGGGTCAAGCCCAGCAGCATCTTCATGGTGGTGGTCTTTCCGGCTCCGTTCCGGCCCAGCAGACCATAGATGCGGCCTCTCTGAACGTGGATGCTCAACTCCGCCACGCTCTTTTGGGTTCCATACTGTTTGGTCAGATGTTTTGTCTCAATGACATACTCGCTCATGGCAGTTACCTCCTTTGCGGGAGCAATATACCACACCATCCTTGAGCTATCTTTGAGGGAACCTTGAGATAACCTTGAGATTGCGCTGGCAGCATATACAATTTTCGATTCCTGCGCTATAATGGGGCGCGGACAGGAGGTGCTTGTATGCTGGATAAAGAGATTCTTGTCGTAGACGATGAAAAAGATCTGCGGGTGATGATCCGCTCCATTTTTGAGAGCGCCGGATATACTCAGATCACCACAGCGGCCTCGGGAGAAGAAGCCCTGGCGCTGATTGCGAAAAAAATGCCTGGCATCATCCTTCTGGATGTGATGATGCCAGGCATGGATGGGTTTGAGCTGCTCCAGGAGATCCGGGCTTTCAGTAAGGTTCCCGTCCTCATGCTCACGGCTAAGGGAGAGGCCGAGGACCGCTTTGCCGGGTTCGAGCTGGGAGCGGATGACTATGTAGTCAAACCCTTTTTGCCGAAGGAATTGCTGCTGCGAGTTCAGGCGATTTTGAAACGGGCCTATCCAGAAAAAGACAGAACCATCACGCTGGATGCGGCTGCGGTGGATTTAGACCGGGCAGAGGTCATCAGAGAGGGGCGGCGGATTTCCTTGACCGCAAAAGAGTATAGCGTTTTTGAAAAGCTGGCCGAAAACGCGGGCCGGATCGTCACCATCGGTGTCCTTTGCCAAATGCTGTGCGGGGAAATTTGGCAGGGGTACGAAACAACGCTGATGACCCATATCCGGCATCTGCGGGAGAAAATTGAAGAAAACCCGTCCAAGCCTGTATCACTTCTGACGGTGAAGGGTCTGGGCTATAAGCTGGTGGTGAAGGAGCCGGAGAAATGAAACCTGTGGAACGCTTCTTTCGGAAATATTTTTTATCCATGACCGGCATCATCGCGCTGTTTCTGCTGCTCAATATTGTCCTGATTTTCTCTGTACTGATTTGGGCCTGGCAAACCTCGGAGACGCCGGAACTCTCTTTGAATGAAATCTGTGACGGCATTGTCATGGACGAGACGGGTCAATTTACAATGTCTGAGGAACTGGCCGAACAGTTGGAGCTGCACCACGCCTGGACCATGCTTCTGGATGATAAGGGGACAGTCATTTTTCAGGAATGTATGCCGGAGGAACTGCCCCGCCAGTACACGCCGGTGGACGTGGCAAAATTCAGCCGGTGGTACTTGGGCGATTATCCGGTCTATGTGCGGGAACATCCCCAGGGGCTGCTGGTGGTGGGCGGTGAAAAGGGCAGTCAGGTGAAGTATTCCTTCTCGGTCACGGAAGGCTATGTAAAAAACCTATTCGCTGGAGTGATTGCAGCCTTTTTAATAAATGTGATTGTGGTCGTCCTGTTGATCTGGAAAAACACACGCCATGTTGAAAAAGCAGTCACGCCTATTTT
>CAMWSZ010000502.1 GCA_947177005.1 uncultured Clostridia bacterium
ATTCAGCTGTCCGACAGCGCCATTGCTGTCTGCTCCTATAGTGTACCCCGTTTTTCGGAAAAATGCAAGAGGTATTCTATAGTCACTTTTCGACAATTTCTGGAGGGCATTTTTGTATTGAATGAAGAAATTTTGCGGTTCCCCCCGAAAAAAGGGGGTGCGGGGGTATTTTTAAGGCTTTTCAAAATTGACAAGCCGTGTTATACTATAATTTGGCATATTGTCTCAAGGGCGTCCGGTCCCGGGAGGCGTGCCGGTCCCGCGCACCGAAAGCCATTAAAAAGGAGGTTCACTGCTATGGAATCCGCAAATCCGCAGGGGCGCAGAGAGCGAAAAGATCCCCCCCGTGAAAAACCGAAAAAACGCTTCTCCATTCTGGGCTTCTTCAGCAAACTGCTGCTGTTCCTGTTTACGCTGTGCGTCATCGGCGTACTGACCACCGCGATGTTCCTGAAGATCTTCATGACGTATATCAACACCACCCTCATCCCCTCCCTGGAAGAGATCACCCTGGAGGAGATGACCCTGTCCCTGCCCTCCACGATCTATTACGAGGACGCCAACGGCCAGCAGCAGGTCCTGCGCACCCTCCATAACAGCGAGAGCAACCGGGAGCTGATCGAGTTTGAGGACCTGCCCAAACACCTTGTTGACGCGATTGTGGCCATTGAGGACCACCGCTTCTGGGACCACCACGGCGTGGACTGGTACGGCACCGCCCGCGCCACGCTGTCCAGCGCCACCGGGCAGGGAACGCAGGGCGGCTCCACCATTACACAGCAGCTGGTGCGGAACATGACCGAGGAATATGAAGTAACGGTCAAGCGGAAGCTGCGGGAGATTATCCGGTCTCTGGATTTCGACGCCAAAAACACCAAGGAAGACATCCTGACGATGTATCTGAACAAGGTGTATTTCGGTCACGGCTTTTCCGGCATCCAGACCGCCGCGAAGGGCTATTTCGGCAAGGACGTGTCTGAACTGAATCTGGCCGAGAGCGCCAGCATTGTGGGAATCACCAACTATCCCACCCTGTATGACCCCCTCTGGGAAAAGGAGTTCCCGCAGAAGGACGGCACCGTCAAGACGCCCCGGGACTTCAATAAGGAGCGTCAGGGCCAGGTGCTGGACGCTATGGCTGAGTACGGCTTCATCACTGAGGAGGAGGCCGAGGCGGCCAAGGCTGTTCCGCTGAACTTTGTGGACAACTCCTCCGCCGGGGACGACGATGACGAGGCCATTGACAGAAGCGATGTCTGGTCCTGGTTCGAGGATCAGGTCATTAACGACGCGATCGGGATGATTGCGCAGGCCAGAGGCATCGGCAGAACGTACGCCTCAGAGCTGCTCTACTCCGGCGGATACCATATTTACACAACGCTGGATATGGATATCCAGAACATCGTGGACAGCGTATATCTGGACCGCGGCAATTTCAACTATAAATCCGCCAACGGCACGCCGCTGGATTCCGCCGTCACCGTCATGGACCCGTATACGGGGGAAGTGGTGGCAATGGCGGGAGGCGTCGGGGAGAAGTCCGGCAACCGGATTCTGAATCTGGCGACCACCCCGCGGCAGCCCGGCAGCTCCATTAAACCCATGTCCATCTACGGCCCCGGGCTGGAATACGACGTCGTCAGCCCCATGAGCATCATAGACGACTATCCGGTGCAGGTCAACGACTCCGGGACAGGCGGTTACCCCAAAAATTCCCCCGCGAAATACGTCGGGCCTGTGACGGTCCGCACCGGCGTACAGAATTCCATTAACACCGTTGCCGTCCGGATTCTGCAAAAGCTGGGCGTTACGCGCTCCTTTGAGTTTATGGAAAAAAACTTGGGTATGGATCTGGAAACCCATGACCTGAACTACAGTCCCTTGGCTTTGGGCGGTCTGACCATCGGCGTGAGCACCATGGATGTGGCGGCCGCTTACTCCGCGTTCGCCAACCGGGGAATCTATTCGCCGCCCCATACCATCCGGCGCATTGAGTCCAACGACCACTCCGAGGTGATTGCGGACAACAGCGGACGGTCCTATCCGGCCATGAAGGAGACCACCGCCTATCTGATGACCTCCATGCTGCAAAACGCCGTCGCCAACGGCACCGGTACGCAGGCTCAGATCAGCGGGATGCACGTGGCCGGAAAAACCGGCACCACCACCGACAACTGCGACCGCTATTTTGCCGGTTTCACGCCCTATTATACGGCAGCGGTATGGGTGGGCCACGCGAAAGCCAATGAGAGAATCGACGCCGGAAAAGTCAATCCGGCAGCGGTGGTGTGGCAGAAGATCATGTCGCAGGTTCACGCGGGCCTGGAGGACAAGTCCTTCCCCGATCGCCCCAGCGGCATCACTACCGCAAGCGTCTGCGGCCACTGCGGCGGGATACCGTCGGGTATGTGCAATGATGTCGTTAGTGGAGAAATTCAGGCCAGCGCCGCGCCGTCGGAGAGCTGCTCGTGCCATGTCGAGGTGCGGATCTGCACCGACCCCGCCACCGGCGACGTGCGTCTGGCAGGACAGTACTGCCCGGCGAATACGGTCAGTACGCAAATTATGCAGAAGGGCCGGGAGTTCCTGGAGCTGCCCAACGGAAATCTCGTGACAAGCAACGACGCATCGGAACACCTGACGTATTTCAGCTCCGTTGGCAAGTGCAAAATCCATGACGAGAGCTATGCCCCGGAAGAGGAGGAGCCGGTCCTGCCGGAAGAGGCCGATCCTAATAATCCTGAGAATCCCACTGACCCCAACGCGGACCCGCAGAATCCCGCCACGCCCCAGCCCGGCGACACAAGCTGGCCTACAGGAACCTACAGCCCGTCCACACCGGCGGTCAATCCACCTGCCTCTAATCCTCCGGCAGCCAGTCAGCCAACGGCCAGCCAGCCAACCGTTGCAACTCCGTCAACGCCCGCAGTGTCTGAG
>CAMWSZ010000503.1 GCA_947177005.1 uncultured Clostridia bacterium
AAATTGGCACATCGGACAAATTTTCCTCTGCGTTTTTGTCTATCTTGATGAAAACGATTTCAGTTAAAAAAATAACGGCGGGACGGAGCTTCCGTCTCACCGTTTTTCCGTCCGCGGGCTACCCCCGGGCGGTGGATTCGTTTTCTACAATGGCGTATCCCAATTTGACTTCCTTCGCCGGCATATCCGGTTTTTCCAGCTGCTCCAGCAGGAGCTTAGCGGCCTCCATGCCGCTTTCCTCATAAAAATAATGGATCGTGGTAATGGTTGGCGCCGTCACGCTGCTGATATCGGCGGCGCCGTGGCCGGTCAGCATCATCTGCCGCGGCACCTGAATCCCTCTGCTTTTCAGATATTGCAGCGCCCCGACGGCAATCATATCCGTGGTGCAGACCAATGCGTCCAGGGGTCCGCAGGCGTCCAGCAGCTCCCGGGCCTTTTCGCCTCCCGACGGTATGGTAAAATCCGCCACGGCAGTATGTTCCGCCTGTTCGGGGAGCCCGGCGTCCCGGACCGCGTCGCGGTAGGCGCGGCGGCGCTCCTGCCCGACGGCCTTATCCTGTGCCAAAGCGCCGATATATCCCAATTTCCGGCAGCCCTTTTGCAGAACCAGCTCTGTAATCTCATAAAAGGCGTGGTAATCGTCGTGGTACACGCAGGGCACGCCCAGAAGCTGCTGCCCTACAATGACGACAGGAATGGTCCTTTTTTTGATGACGCTCAGATGCTTTGCAGTAAACACCGTGGCGATCAGGATCACGCCGTCCACATGCTGATGATTGAATATTTCCAGGTATTCCAGCTCCTTATTCGGGTTGTTATGGGTATCGGCCAGCAGGATCTGAAACCCCTTCTCCTCCAGAACGGCGTCGATCCCCGCCAACACGCTGCTGACGGAAAACGAATTGATGCGCGGCAGAATCACGCCCACGGTATTCGTCTTCCGTGTGCGCAGGACCTGTGCCTGTACGGACGGCCGGTAGCCGGTCTCCTCGATCACCTTCCGGACGGCCTCCCGTTTCTCTTCCGAAAGGTATCCGTGATTCAGATACCGCGACACCGCGGCGTTGGAGACTCCGGCCAGCTTTGCAATTTCAGAAATGTTCATAGTGCCCCCGTTTGGTCTTGTAATCATTTTCACAGTATATCACATGTTTTTCATACGCGCCAGTGGTTCCCAGAAAAAACTTTGACTTGCCCGGCTTGACAGATATGCCAAAAACCGGCCCGGAAATTTTGATAAATCATGGCATTCCGGGTACTTGCCGGCGGGGGAATTTTGTGGTACTATTCTGATGTGAAATGGATTTCATCCGACACCAATCCAACAGGAGGCTGTTATGACACAAAAGCTTATTTTTCTGGATATTGACGGAACGCTGGTGGAGCCGGGGACGAACGTGCCGCCTGCGTCCGCCCTGGAAGCGGTCCGCGGGGCGCAGAAAAACGGACATCTCATTTTCCTCTGCTCCGGACGGAATTACGGAATGCTCTCGCCCCTGCTGCGCTATGGCTTTGACGGCCTGGTAGCCAGCGCGGGCGGCTATATCGAAGCGGCAGGCCGGGTGGTCTACGACTGCCCCATGACCGCCGCGCAGCAGGAAAAAGTCATGCGCGTCTTTCAGGAGAACGGCGTATACCGCACCGTGGAGAGCCGGGACAGTTCGTATACGGACGAGAGCTTCCGGCGTTTCCTGACGGAAAGCGGCGGCCGGAACAGTGAGCTGCTGCGCTGGCGGGAACAGCTTGAGAACAATCTGGGCATCCGCCCAATGGCGGAATACCGCGGGGAGCCGGTCTATAAAGTCGTGTTTATGAGTCCGGACATGCAGCGGCTGGAAACGCCCCGGCAGGAGCTGGAGGACGAATTCCAGTTCTGCGTCCAGGAGGCCGACCAGTATGGAATTGTCAACGGCGAGCTGATTAACCGGCAGTTTGACAAGGGGCAGGCCGTAAAACGGCTGAGCGGGGTTTTGGGCATACCGCTTGCGGATACCATTGCCTTCGGCGACAGCATGAACGATCTGGAGATGCTGCAAACCGCCGGTCTCGGGATCTGTATGGGCAACGGCAGCGACGCACTGAAGGCCGCTGCTGCTGAGGTCTGTCCGCCCCTGAAAGAGGACGGCCTGTATCGGGCCTTTGACGCCCATGGCCTCCTGTAAACTCGCGGGAATATGGAGTTCCCCCCTCATACGGACAGGCGTCCTGTATGAGGGGGGATTTTGTTACTGCTTCAGTTCGACAACGGTCACGCCGTCCTCGCCCTCGCCATAGCGTCCCAGACGGAAGCTCTTTACTGCCCCGTGCCGCCGCAGCATCTGATGCACCGCCTTCCGCAGTACGCCAGTTCCTTTTCCGTGGATGATTGTCACCGTATTCAGCTTGCCCATCAAGGCACTGTCCAGAAACCGGTCCACCGCCAGATCCGCTTCATCGGTCATCATCCCCCGGAGGTCCAATTCGTTATTGGCGGCCCGGGCCCCGGCCAGACGGGTATGCACAGCTACCTGCCGTTTGGCCTCCTTCTTCTCCCGGACCTCCGCCTCTTCAATCAGCCGCACGTCAGACGCCTTGACGGTCAGCTTCATATTTCCGGCCAGCAATTGCAGCCGTTCCCCGTTCACGGCGGTTACGACGGCCTGTTTTTTGCTGAACTCCACCAGATCCCCGGCTTGTATCGGACGGCTGGGTGTGGGAACCGGTTCCCGTGCCTCCTGCCGGAAATGCAGTTCCTCCTCCGCCTGGTTTAACTGTCCGCGAATGGCGGCCCGGGCGTCATTGAGGCCCTGCCAGTCCACATTTTTTTCCTGTGCCCTGCGCAGACGGTTCAGCTCCTCGAATACGGCGTCTGCCTGTGCCTTTGCGTCCCGGATGATCCTTCTTGCCTCCGCCTCACCCCGGGTACGGGCGTTTTCTTTCGCACGCTCCATT
>CAMWSZ010000504.1 GCA_947177005.1 uncultured Clostridia bacterium
CCGTCCGCTGTGCGTCCGGTCGAACACGCCTGACGGCGTGGCTTTGCCGCTCCCTGCGGTCGCTCCTTCCTGCACATCCGCGCAGGAATATGGGGCGCGGAACGCGCCCATCAGGAGTGCGCCGGGTGCGGCGCTGTTTCTTTGTGGGAGACAAGCCGGGTAATGGGGTCGATCACGATAATTTCCCTGCCCATTTTTTGAGCGTAGCGCATGGTTGCCGCCGTTCCGCCGCGCCATTCGCCGTTGTAAACTGCCAGCAGAATTGCTGCGTGTTCTACCAAAAACCGATTGCGCTCCAGCATACAGTTCCTGTGATATTCCCTGTTGACATAAACGATAGAATCTGCCTGATCGAGAATATACCGGTATAGCTCCTGCGATGAAGCTGTCCATTTGTCCGCCTGTGTTTTGCATGGGAGGATACAGTGGAGTTTTATCGCAGGATTTTTTTCGCGCAGCGCCAGTATAGCTAAGGCAGACCAGGAATCCACTGCTTCCGCCATGCCCGACAGATACTGCGTAACACCCGCGTCAGCCAGTGCCGCGATCTGCTCTGCCAGAACCGTTTTCAAAGCCACGCACCGGCTGTCCGTTTCGTCATACTTCCAGGGAAACTTACAAGGACGGTGGCCGGTGAAAGCACAGCTTTTGCTCAGCATTGTTCCTGATACTCTTTGAGGTAGCTGTCCAGGAAGTTGAGGTAATCATCCCTGCCGTCTTCAATCGTTTCCAGTATGGCGGAAATCCGGCGGCGGCTCTCTGTTTTCTCATACTCCGTCAGTGTGTTGGAATCGGGAATATGCGTGGTATTTTCCGGGGAAACAATTACGTCGTTGATGATCTCATTGAACAGAACATCCAGCATTTTTTCCGGTGTATCCAGTGCTTCAGCGCCCGCTTCTCCAGGGTTCTGTACCAGAATCATCACATAGCCGATTTTCTTCGAGTAGACTATATCAAAATAGTCCTGTCCGTCGATATAATCCTCAAATGCGTTAAGAATCGTATCCAGTTTTTTCTTTACAACTTCTGTGTACATAAATGACACAACCTTTCTTTTTGAATCATAATAAATGGGAGTTTCCGTCCCATTGTATCACATAAAATCAAATTATATCACCGCTTATAGATATAAGCAAGCAATCATATGAAAATTGCTAAAATAGGAATCAATCTTTAGCTGTTTTTGGAGATTGCTATGTCAAAACTGTTGGGCAATAAATTATTGGGCGAAAACATAAGACGGATACGCCTTTCCTGCGGACTGACGCAGGAACAAACTGTAGCCAGATTACAGATATTAGGGTCCCCCTTGAGCCGCAGCACCTACTCGCTTATAGAAATGGGTAGGGGAAATATCTTTGTCAATGATTTGGTCGGGCTGCAACAGATATTCAATGTCAGCTACGAAGAATTTTTTAAGGATATACCACCGTCCAGAAGTTCAAGACAGTCTGAAAGCCGATAAAAAATTGGGGCCACTCCATCAAATTTGCTTGAAGGGGTGGCCCTGTAGTCACCTCTTTCGTATTATCTCTTATGAGTTATTTTAATTCAAAAGGGGTAACATTGCAAGTGTCATTTGGATACTCTTAATACCGAAAAGGGGGAGTATTCCATGACAGTAGGCAGTGCGGTAAAGGAACGGATTTTGCAGCTGTGCGAAGAAAATGGATTGACTATCAATAAGTTATGCACAACAAGCGGTGTTACGCAGTCCACAGTCAACAATCTCATGAGCGGACGCAATCATAGTGTTACAGTAGCAACTATCCATAAACTCTGCGACGGACTAGGTATTACTGTAGAAGATTTTTTCTGTTCTGAGTTGTTTCGGAACTTGGAACCGGAAATCAAGTAGAGTATCATGCTGGGGTGGAAGGATTGATTTTATGAAACCAAACCATCACTCGCTGGCCTATAAAATGCAGGCGAAGCCCAACAAAACCTATAAAGACCTCAAACAAAAGCAGAAAGCCCGCATTGCAAACTGGATGTTTCAGGCAGTCTGCGAATATTACAAAGAACATGAGGAAATGCCGGACGAAAAAGCTGCATTACAAATCACAGCCAGAATATATGAGAAAATCAAATCCCTTGCTATATGGGTTCCCTATGAGGAAGTACATCGTGCATTTCTTTCCAAGCTCCCCCGCTATGAACTCCGCATCACAGAAAACGGACTTCCAGAACCTCCGCCACCTAAAAAGAAAGTGCCATCCGTCCCAAAGAAAAAGGGCAGCAGCAACAAAATCTGTCCAGCGTGTGGGCGGAAGATGAAGCAGCAATTTATAGGATTGCAGCATTGCAAATGTGGCATGAGTTGGAAAAAAGGTATTGGTTTCTTTGAGCGGACAAATGACATGGTATTTGCTTTGGAGCGCCGCAAAATCGGGAAAAAGATTAAGCAATGCCCTGTTATCCGTTATCGGGGTGATTAGCGGCCAGCTTCACGCTGCTGTTGGTTCAGTCCCGCCTGTTCCAGACCAAGGATTTTATCAACATTTTGCTTGGCTGTCCTGTAGGTAATCATATCCTGCTTGGCGGCTTTATACTCAGCATACTGCGCCTGTTTTTCAGCCAGCAGCTTGGCATACTCTTGAGAGAGCTGGGCCACCTTTGGAATAGATTTGCCGCCCAGGGCGTCAAAGGCTTTTTTCGCTGCTTCATGCTGGGCGATCTCCGCGCCGTGTTCCGCCAGAAATTCTTTTTTATGGCGGGACTTTTTATAGGCGGCGTAGACCTCCCTCGTTTTGGAGTAGTTAATGATATGCGTCTTTAGCTGGGCGATCTCGGCCATGCGGCCCTCTAACTGCTTGATCTTGCGGGATGCCGTGTCAAAGCGGTCCCCGGCCTGCTCTGCCCGTGCCGTCAGTTCGTCATAGTCGGTCAGGTTGTTGTCAACCAGGAAATTCAGCGTTTTGGC
>CAMWSZ010000505.1 GCA_947177005.1 uncultured Clostridia bacterium
TCCGGAAGGCACCAGAGTTCCTATCGGCTGCCCTGCCATGGAAATTCGGGCAACAAAGAGCTATGCTTACTGGCTGGGACAGTACCTGGAGACCGTAATCTCCTGCAATCTCTGGTTCGCAATGACTGCGGCAACCATCGCCGACGCAAACCGCGCTGCGCTGAGCAAGTGGTATGAGAAGACTGTGGATGACGGAGTTCCTGTCAGAAGCGGCGCCGGAGATTTCTCAATGCGGGGAATGCCCGGGGAGGATGCTGCAATTATGGCCGACGCCGGACATCTGCTCTCCTTCTCCTCTACGGCGACTGTCCCGACCGCCTGGGCGCTGCACTGCTTCTACAATGCGCCTTATGATGTGGCGAAAGGCACTCCTTCTACCGAACACTCCATCCCTGAGAGTTTCGGCAAGGACCGTGAATTTGAGTATTTTGAGCGGACAGCGACGGAAATCCGCCCGAACGGTCCCCTGAGCATTGTTTGAGCATTGTTTCTGATACCTGGGATCTGGAACGGGTTTTGACAGAGTATCTGCCGGCATTGAAGGAAAAGCTGCTCCTGCGGGACGGCAAGGTGGTTATCCGGCCTGACTCCGGCAATCCGGCCGATATCATCTGCGGCGTGGAAAATGTGACCGGCCGCGAACGCGTCCCTATGGACGATGGCTGCATCGATCTTCTCTGGAACATTTTCGGCGGCACTGTCAACAGCAAGGGCTACAAGGTTCTCGATCCCCACATCGGACTGATCTACGGCGACGCCATCACGCACAACCGGCTCAATGAAATCTGCGGCCGCCTGGAGCGCAAAGGCTATGCGGCAAACAACATCATCTTCGGCTTTGGCTCCTATACATACCAGTATGTCACCAGAGACACGTTCGGGTTTGCCCTCAAGGTGACACACGGCGTCGTGGACGGCAAGGAAGTCTTTATGTACAAGGACCCCAAGACCGACAAGGGCGCAAATTCCGCCAACAAGAAGTCCCAGAAAGGCATGTGCATCGTGACGCAGGACAGCAGCGGCAGGCTCTCCTACACCGATCAGCATACCATTACAGAAGCCGGCTGCCCCGAAAACCTGCTGCGTCCCGTCTTCAAGGACGGCAAACTCCTTGTGGACGAGGATTTCGATACCATTCGCCGCCGCCTGCATCCCGACTTTTGAGTCGGGATGCCCCGGCGCATACTATAAAACAAACCAAGAAACGAGGTAAAAAGATATGCTTTCAAAAGAAATTATTCAGTGGATTCAGGGCTGTTTCGAGGAAAACAACCGCAAAACAGCCGTTATTGGAATCTCCGGCGGGAAAGACAGCGCCGTTGTCGCCGCCCTGTGCAAAGAGGCTCTGGGAGAGCAGAACGTCTATGGTATTATGATGCCCAACGGTGATCAGAAGGATATCTCGGATTCAAAACAAGTCATCGCTGAGCTGGGGATCAACTCCGGATGCGCCAATATCAAGCCTGTCTATGACGCTGTGCTTCAGTGCGTTGAGGAGGCGATCGGAATGCCTGCGTCTGAAGGAGCAAAAATCAATATTGCTCCCCGTCTCCGCATGGCGCTCCTCTATACCATCGCACAGACGCTTTCTGAAATGAATAAGGCGAAAGCCTGTGTAGCCGGCACCGGAAACCGCGGTGAAGCGGAAGTTGGATATACGACCAAGTGGGGCGATTCCGCCTCCGACATCAATCCTATCCGGAATCTCTGGGTGGATGAAGTCCTTCAGGTGGGCGATGAACTGGGATACTTCCCTGACATTATTCAAAAAGTTCCCTCCAGTTCCCTCCGACGGCCTCTGCGGAAAATCGGATGAAGAACGGCTGGGATTTTCCTACGCTGATGTAAAGGCCGTCTTTACCGGACAGCAAGTCTCTGAAGACATCAGAGCCAAGGTCCTCGCCGCCCACTGCGCTTCCGCCCACAAACGTTCCGCTATCCCCTCCTATCTTCCGCCTGAGCCCCCGAGAAGATCCCACAAAATCTGAGGAGAAATATGATGAAAAGCATCTCACAAAAGGGATTCGATATCGAAATAAACTTTCCCCCAGAGCTTTTTGAAGAGAAAGGCCAGCAAAATTCATTCTATGACGGTGAGTCTGCTGATGAACGGGTTCCAGCCGCTGGTTCTTTCCGAATCCCGCCTTCTCCGATGAATCATTGAACACCATCCCTTCCGCCAGTCTTTTTAGCGGAAGGGATCGTTTTATTTCTTCGTACTAAAGCTCTCTTTCGGAAATAATTGCAGCGAAATGATAATTCTGACTGTGGCGGCTATGGATTTCATCTTTTAGTGGATTATAGCCCACCTCTATGCTAAAATAAGAGGAAATCTGTGCGGAGGTGTATGATGCAAACCATTATGATTGTTGAGGATGACCCTGTTATCCGAGAAGAACTGTCTTTCCTGCTGGAAAATGAGAACTATCAGGTTTTACCTGTATCGAATTTTGAAGCCGTCCCGGAACAGGTGCGCTCTGCCTGTCCTGATTTAGTCCTTCTGGATTTGGGATTACCCGAACGCGACGGCCTTTCGCTGTGTGTTTCAATACGGAAAATTGCTCCTATTATTGTCGTCACCAGCCGGACCTCTGCTTTGGATGAACTTCGGGCATTGAACCTGGGCAGCGATGATTATGTGACCAAACCTTACAATATTCCTGTTCTTCTCGCTCGAATCAGGGCTGTTCTGCGGCGGAACGGCAGCGAAAGTGCAGCGCCGGATATTTTGAAGGCGGCGGGGCTTCAGCTCAATCTGACAAAGGGGCTTGTGAGCGCCGCCGGACAAACAGCGGAGCTGACCCGGAATGAATTGAAAATTCTGTCCCATTTGATGTCCCACGCTGGAGAAATTGTTTCGCGTGCTGACTTGATTGAGGCGCTGTGGGACAGTCAGATTTATATTGACGACAA
>CAMWSZ010000506.1 GCA_947177005.1 uncultured Clostridia bacterium
CCACCGCCTTGAGGACACTGGACGCCGGGAGATGGATTTTCAGGGTTTTTGTGTCCACCTTTCCGGTAAACTGCGTCTGGGCCAGGGCGTCCAACAAAACCTTAATCTCCGCCATAGTTTTTGGCAGGTCCCGGGCAGTGATGCTGTTCACGGCCCGCTCTACAGCATGATTCAGCTGGTCGGTATTGTTGAAGACTTTGCCGCATCTTTTGCCGATCTCCTCGTTCAATGCCCGGACGGAGCAGCTCGCGGAATCCTCCTTCTGGCCGCTCCACCATTTGAGGGCGTCCAGCGTGATCTCCTGTACCAGCCGGTTCACTTCTCCAGCGGTCCGTTCCGCCGCCACCGCCTGCAATTCCTCAAACAGCGTATCATACAGCCGGGCGGGGAAATTCACCAGCTCATCCATGTGGCTGAGCACGCCGCCCACATAGTACCCGCCGCCGAAGGGCACCGAGTTTTCATAATCATTTTCCGTATCCATATACAGGATGTTCCGTTTATCATAGATGCCGGTCCGGGAGGAGCTGACCGCCCGCCAGACATGTTCCTTCAGGCCCAGCAGGCGGCAGGAGCCGCCGGTGACGATCACCTGCGAAACGCTGTGGCCCGCCTCCTTCAGCTCGTCCAGCACGAAGCGGAGCATGTCCTCCAGATGCCCATACCAGGTGTCGTCCACCAGCTGAACCGCCCGGCGTCCATGGGGCTGACGGGCCATTTTGCCGGCGTTCTGGCGGCGGATGTACTCCAGCAGGGGCAGCTCATAGACGGCGGTGATGTCCTGACTGCCGAAGGCCGCGCCGTGCAGCGGATCTCCCGGCGCGTCGCCCAGCAGGCTGCGCAGAAGTCCTGCGCTGATCTCCACCGCGCCGTACTGTCCCACAGCCGCCTTGACGGAGGCGTTTTCCGCGGCGGCGTCCCGCTCCATATCGCTGAGGGTCTCTTTGATGAGGCGGATGTCGAACATGAACTGGGATTTCCCAAAGGGCAGATCCAGCTCCATAAAAAAGTCCTCCTCCGGCACGGCGTCCCGGGCGGGATATTTTTTCATGGCGTCCGGAAAAACCTGCTCCAGCACATAGTGGGCCAGAATCCGGTCCACGTTCCGTCCGGCAAGCTCAAAGGAGTATTCAATGGGATTGGCGGATTTTCTGGTCAGATACTCCACGTCAATGGTACTCGCGCCGATGTCGGCAATCACGATACCGCGGTCAAAATCCAGCTTCCGGTACTTTCGCCGCACGTACTGCATAGCCGCCTTGGCCTCGGAGACCCTCAGGATATTCTCATCGGGCAGGCCGGTCCCGGCGGCGATGAGTTCCCGATAGCTTTGCAGGGCCGCCGGTTCCGACCACTCCTCCCCCGCCGGATGCGCCGCCATGACAACCGTCTCACCGTTGGCCAGCTCCTCACGGCTCTGGGGACCGATGTGCTTTCCGGCGCACCAGCCGCAGATCAGATCCATGATACAGCCGAAATAGTTGGGCCAGACGTCCCGCAAACGCTTTGGGGTCAGGGAGCCGTCGAAATTTTCGATTTGCAGGATCACTTTGTCGAGATTCTGACCGCTGGGACAGGCTTTGAAATTTTCACAGGAATTACCGGTGGTCAGGGCCTCCGGACCCGCCACCGGCCCCAGGCTGCTGTAGCCGATCAAAGTCGGAATCGACACGTTCCCCCGGACGCGGACCAGACGCCTGCTGCCCACCGCAACCTGATTGTAATTCCAGGTGACGGGATAGATGTAGTTTTCCGGGGAGAGCTCGCCGCTGTCGATATACCGTTTCAGATCCAGGAAAGCGGCGCTGGTGCTGCCGCAGCCCATATCCAGCAGAATCAGATATTTACAGCCGCAAAGCCATTCCAGCCGCACGCCGTCCAGCCGGTCCACCTCCAGAATGTCCTTCAAAAGTTTTTCGATCTCTTTGTTCATTTCCTCACCTTGTTACACCAATCTTTGATACGATAAAACGCCCGCTGCCGGGGAAAATCCCGGATTTGGGTTATATCTTCTCATCCAGAAGCTGCCGGTACTGCGCAATCTCCTCCGGGGGCACGAAGCGGAGCTGTTCCTCCACGGAGAGCGTTTTTGCCTGCCGCAGCAGGGCGTCGTATTCATCCAGATAGCCCTTCAGTTCGGCCTGCTTTGCCCGGCAGTTTTCCCGGTACAGACGGGCGTCGCTTTCCGGGCCGTGCCGGGCCGTATCCAGCAGCATAATCAGACCGTTTTTTCCGCCGGTCACGCTGGCCATTTTCTGCTCCAGCTCGCACTTCTGCCGGAACAGCCCCGGCGGCGCGGGAATCATCCTGCCCGCATTTATTTTTCTGCTCCTCCAATATCTGGCAAGCGCAATAGCAAGCGCAACGGGAAGCGCAATGGCAAGCGCACGCAAAAGAACAATGACAATAATGATGATAATGTCATGGATACTTGTATTCAAACGCTCATTCCTCCTGCCCGTTGTAGCGGTCCAGCCACCGCACGGCGTCCTCCCGCCAGCCGTTCATCAGCTCCGCCGTGATTCCTTCCGGGGCTGGCAGCGCTTTTAATGACCTGCCGGTGTCCAGCAGGTCCCGGTAACGGCGCAGCTCCCCGCCGGACGGCCCTGTTTTTTCATACTGCTCCACCAGCGCCCGCAGCCGCTCCAGCCGCTGCACATAGGCGTCGGCATGGAAATAAAAGGACTTGGCGTCCCGGTTCTCCACGTCCAGCTGCATCACATCCAACAGCATCAGCAGGCCCGTGGCGCCGCCCACGATGCTGGCCGCCTCCTGCTCCAGCCGGAGCCGTTTCGACAGACTGTCCTGTCCGGGTTTTGGTTTGCTTTCCGCCGCGGGGGCGGGGACAACAAGTGTTTTGGGACGCTTTGTTTTTCCGCGTGCTTTGGCGGAAGCTGCCGGTCTTTTGTAGGG
>CAMWSZ010000507.1 GCA_947177005.1 uncultured Clostridia bacterium
AGATGATGGTCATTGATTTCGGCGGCGGGACGCTGGATGTGAGTATTGTGGAGTGCTTTGAAAACATTATCGAGATCACCGCCATTGCCGGGGACAACCGTCTCGGCGGCGACGATATCGACCGCGCCATTGCCGCGCATTTCTGTGAGGAGAACGCGGTCACTTTTGAAAGCCTTTCACCGGCGGCCCGTTCGTCCCTGCTGCGGCAGGCCGAGACCGCAAAGCTGGCACTTTCCACCGCGCCTGCGGCGGTGGTGGCGTTGCAGGTGGGCGGCGCGCTGTATGGCCTGACCCTGACACGCGCCCTGCTGCGGCGGCTGTGCGAACCCGCTTTCCGGCGGGTGAAAACGGTAATCAGCCGCGCCATGAAAAACCGGGAGCAGGAAAGCAGGATCGACGAGGTGGTGCTGGTGGGCGGGTCCTCCCAGATGAGCGTGTTCGGCGATTTTCTGGAGGAGCTTTTCGGACGGCGGCCCGCGGTGGCCGGACAGCCGGGGGAAATTGTGGCGCTGGGCGTGGGACTGTGCGCGGGCATTAAGGAGCGGTCCGAGGATTTGAAGGAACTGGTCATGACCGACGTCTGTCCCTTTTCGCTGGGCGTGGCCACCTATAACGATACCCGGGACGACCGGCCCCATATGGCCTTTCTGATTCCGAGAAGCAGTATGCTGCCCGCCAGTCATCAGGAGACGTTTTACACCCTCTTCAACAACCAGCGGGCTCTGCGGTTCGATATTTATCAGGGAGAGGGATACTATGCGTCGGAAAATCTCAAGCTGGGAGAGGTGGAGGTGCAGGTGCCGCCGGGCCCCGCCGGACAGCAGTCCGCCACCGTCACTTTTACCTACGATATCGACGGCATCCTCCATGTCAGCGCCCGCAGCAGCGGCGGCGATTACCGCGACCGCATGATCCTGAATCCCAAGCTCAGCGGCCCGGCCCTCGAACACGCAAAGGAGCGGATTGAAAAAATCCGTCTGGCGGCGCAGGAGGACGGTCAGCTGTTAATGGAGCGTGCGCTGCGTCTGTACGAACAGATCCCCGCCTCACAGCGGGAGTATCTGGGGGAACTCATCCGCTGGTATGAGGCCAACCGGGAGTGGGGCAATCTTATTACCCGGGAAAAGGCCGGACGGCATATGGAGGAGCAGCTGGACCAGCTTGAGGAATGGCTGAACAAGGACCCGCTGAGCGGCGCTTTCTGGCCGGACGATGAATAAGGAGAACAGCTATGGATGCCTGGAGCATATTGGAAATGGAGCCTACAGCGGATACGGACGCAATCAGGCGGGCGTATGCGCGGCTGGCGGGAAAGTATCATCCGGAGGAGGAGCCGGAGAAATTTTTGCAGCTGAGGAAAGCGTATCAGGAGGCGCTGCGCTGGGCCGAAACCCGGCAGGAGCCGGATACGGAACCGGAAGAACCGGATCAACCGGACAATGACATTGGCGGGTGGCGCCTGTCGGATACCGCCGGGCCGAATCCCTACCGCGACTATGCGGCAATCCGGGAGTTTGCGGACCTGTATACCGGGAAACAGCGGCGCAATCCCAAAATCTGGATGTACTTTGTCACCTCCGCATCCTTTTTACACGCTATGCGGGAACCGGATTTTACCGCGCAGCTGTTGGAGGAGGTGTCGTCGAGGGCCGGGGACTGTCCGCCCTCCAAAGAATGTCTGACGTGGCTGGCTATAGCGTACCAGTACAATCAGGAGGAGGCCGCGGACGAAAACGGCAGGCGCGGACGGCAGTTCCATTTGATGCACGGCGCGCAGTTCGACGGCATCGAATCCATTTTCCGCATCGCGCTGATGGGACCGCGTCCAAAGCGTTTTGCGGGGAACGAACTGGCGATGTTCATCAGCTTTTCTGAGTACAACCGCCTCAACGCCCTTGCGGACGCCGGGAACTGGAGCGAAGCTGCCTTCGCGGAAGCCAGCCAGCATATCGGACGCTACTGCACCAGCTATCTCCATGATAAATGCAGCAGGCGGGAGTGGAACGATACAGAGCGTCATCCGGCGGGGCTGCGTCTGCTGGAGGATTTTTTCCGGCGCGGGGACGTGCCCGGGGAGCTGTACCGCATTCTCTGGCAAAAGCTGGATTTAAAAAGCGCGGTTTTTGGACGCTCAAAGGTTCTTTATAAAAATCTGCGGGAGCTGGTGCAGGAGCGCGTGCCCGGCATCGGGGAGGAAGAGCCGGAGAATTTCTTGCAGCTCAACCGGGAGCACAGCGCCTACTGCGTCCGCATCCAGAAAAATCCGGAGCGTGAGGAGGAGGAGTCCGCGGCACTGTTTGAACGGGCGGATTTTCAAAGAGTCCTCCGTAGCCGCCGTTTTATTGAGGAACAGCTGCTGTCGTTCAGCTGCTGGATGTCGGACAAGACCGGCGAGGGATTTTTGCGGCGCATTCTGGAATTTTATGGGGAGCATACGGACCTGCCCTATGCGGAACAGGTACAGGAAAAGGCGCGGCGGATGATTCGGGAGCGCCGTGTGAAGCAGTGGAACGCCGAGGACCGGGATGCTCCGGGCGTGGAATACTATGAGCGCCTGACCCTGAAATACCGTCCGTTTTTCCGCCACTGGCTGAATACCGGTTTTTATACCGCCCGGAATCCGGAAAACGGTCTGCCGCTGCTGGCCTACCTCAACCAGTACCTCCCCTATCTCCCCGACTGGTCCCGCCGGTTTTTGACCAAAGAGGACGGTACGGTTCAACCCCGTACCATTGCGGTGAGCATGGGGCGGGTGGAGATCACCCTGCACCGGCGGTTCATGTCCTTTGAGATCAACGGCGATCCGGTTTACCGGCCCTGCCTGTCCTGGGAGGAGGTTCTGGAGGAGGGCGGCGAGTGGATGCTCTGCCTGCTGCCGCTCACAGCAGCGTCTTACGGACAATATGAGGA
>CAMWSZ010000508.1 GCA_947177005.1 uncultured Clostridia bacterium
GGTCAGTAAGCGTCATATAACGCGCATCTTCCGGCGCTGGTGCATGAAGAAATTTTTCGGTTGTGTAATCGAGATGTTTTCTAATTCGCAGCCCTGCGTCTTGCAGCAGGAAAGGTATCTTGTAGTTTGGAAAATAAACAGGCGAACCCATCAGCAGCACATCGCCGCTGCTCTCAGAACGGCGGTATACCCGGTCCGCCGCCATGCGCTCATTCAATTTTGCCAGCAGTTCAGTCCAGCGCCGGATATTCCCAACGCAGTAAAAACTAAATAAAATCAGCATCCTCCAGGGAGCGGAAAGCAAATTGGGTTTCTCATCTGTGATTTGCAGGAAACGCCGCATTTCCTGCCGGGCTTCTGCCGCCAGTTCCGCACTCTCACGCAAAGCGCGCCGCGTCAGACGTTTCCCGGTGTGGTTGGAGATGGCTTCCGCACATAGTTCAATCTGCCGGACATATTCCTTCTCTGCCCACTCGCTTTTCACTGGGGGAATGTCGATGGTATGGACCTTCCAGCCAGCCCGCCGGAGCAAATACGCCAGTTTCCGGGTACTGTCGCTGACGATGGGCAGCAGAACCAGCGCGTCATGGGACAGATGCTCCAGCCCAAGCAGTGTTCCCAGCATGGAGCGGCTTACCGGGTCAGCGTCACGGGGAGCCATATCCCCCGCCCATGCGCCAGTTTGTAAACTCCCGCCCAATATCCAATAGGGCCGGATATCGAGGGCATATATCAATTCTTCCGGAATACCGCTGCCCAGGACAATCACCTTTGGATGCCGTTTGCTGATATTATCAAGGGAAAAATGCTTTTCCACAGCTTTCATCAACAGAGATACCTCTTTATAAGGAGGCACCGCTTTTTTCATCTGCGCCAGCGTATCCTGATACTCTTTCTCGTAGGCGCTGATCTCCTTTTCCTGTATTTTCATATAGATTGCCTCCTATCTTGAATAGAACAATCCTGCCTGCTCCGCGCCTGAAAGGTGTGCAGCAGGCAGGATGCCGCCATTAGTACCAATCGTGCTTTTCATTTCGGTCAAGAGCGTTGATCTTCCTCATTTCCTCATCCGTCAGGGTGAAGTCATACAATTCCGTATTCTCTTTGATGTGATCGGGATTGCTGGAGCCGGGAATGACCACTACGCCCTTTTGCAGATTCCACCGCAGAATCACCTGTGCGGAGGATTTTCCGTGCGCCGCCGCAATTTCTGTAATCACATCGTCTGCCAGCAGCTCCGCCGTGTGTCCCCGACCGCCCAGCGGATACCAGCCCTGGACCACGATTCCAAGACTTTGGATATAAGGAATGACCTCATTTTCCTGATAATAGGGGTGGATCTCGTTCTGCACCAGCGCCGGTGTAATGGTTACTCGGGGCAGGAACGATTCCAATTCCTTGACATACCAGTTAGAAAGGCCCAGGGAACGGATTTTGCCGTCAGCCACAAATTTTTCCATTGCTTGATAGGCTTTTACATTATTTCGGTCAGGGTGGTGCAGGAGCATCATGTCCACATAACCGATGTCCAGCCGGTCCAGACACGCCTGAATGGATTTCTCCGGGTTGGCCATATCCTCACCCGGATAGATTTTGGTGATAACAAAGATTTCTTCCCGTGCGATTCCCAATTCTTCCATAGATTCCCGAATTGCACGGCCAATTTCTTCCTCGTTGCCATACATATGGGCGGTGTCGATCAGCCGGACGCCGCTGGCCAGCGCTGATTTTACGGCGTTGACACAGGCGTCGTCATGCAGACTGTAGGTTCCCAAACCGTTGATAGGCATTTCATAGCCGCTGTTAAGTGTAACGGACTTTGTTTCAAAATTGAAAGCCGCGGAGTTGGTATTGGAAACCGCCTGGACCGCTGACGGTGCCGGCAGGTCCAGTCCTTCAATCCAACTCTCTATCGTACTGCGGGAAGTCCCGGAAGCAAACCGGCGTCCGGCAAGCCAGTTCGCGCCGCTGGCCAGGGGATGGAGGTTTGTATCGCTGGAACCGATACTGCTGGAATGAGAGGTGCAGAAGGGAACGATGGTTTTGCCCGTGAAATCGTAGCTTTCCAGGAAGGTATAGATGATCTTTGGCGCTTGACCGTGCCAGATGGGGTAGCCGATGAACACCGTGTCATAGTCTGCCATGTTTTCCACGCTGCCGGAAATAGCAGGACGAGCAGTGGCATCGCTCTGTTCCCGGTCCGCCCGACAGTTCGTGTAGTACGCCAGATCAGCATCTGTATAGGGAATTTCCGGCACGATTTCGTAGAGGTCAGCCGAAAGAATATCTGCCGCATACCCCGCCAGGGGACGAGTCGTGTTGGTAGCGGAAAAATAGGCAACCAGGGTCTTACCGCTTGTTTGCTGCGGCTGTTGTACAGGCTGCTTATTTGCGTTTTTCTTCAGATAATGGAAGAGCATAGAGGCAACCTCTCCTCTCTTGATATTTGTTTTGGGGTTAAAGCGGCTGTCTGCCGCCATACCGTCTGTAATGCCATTAGCGTTGGCCCAGCGGACCGCCGCCTGCGCCCAATCGGAGACAGCAGCGGCGTCAGAAAATCCTGCTTCCGCAGTTTCAGCCGGACTTCCCGCATACCGCCACAGGATGGTAACGGCCTGCTCGCGTGTCGTTGGGTCATTCACACCGAAAATGCCGTTTCCATAGCCGGAGATCACACTGCCTTTCGCCGCCCAGGATACCGCATCGCTGTACCAACTCCCGGCTTTTACATCGTTAAAATCGGGCGGGCCAGATATATCGGGGCTGTCACTCATACGGTAGAGTACAGTAGCCAGCATAGCGCGAGTCAGCGTTTCTTCCGGTGCAAATGTGGTATCCGTTGTACCATTCATAACACCGTTCTCCTGACAATAAGCAACTGCCCCGGCATACCACGCATCTTCAGAAAC
>CAMWSZ010000509.1 GCA_947177005.1 uncultured Clostridia bacterium
CCACGATATCATTCCGGCTCAGCAGCTCGTCCATAAATTGCTGGGGAAAAGCCATTCACGCTCACCTCCCGGCATCAGTAAATTCTCCTATAACAGTATACAACAAAAAGGGAAAATTTCCTCTTTCTAAAGCAAATTTTTTCAAAAAAATTTTTTCTCAAACATGGAATTTCAGAAAAGCAGCCGGAAAAGCGGTAAAAAAGCTTTCCCGGCGGCATCAATTGTGATAAACTGGAAGAAAACAGGAGCAATCCAACAGAGGGGGCACCGGCATGAACACAGTCGTATACGGAGCAGTGGGGCCAAAGGGGGAAGAACGAATGCTGTCCCGCCGTCTTTTGCAGACGGCTCTGACGCGGGAGTGCGGACTGCATGATGTCCCCGCCATGCTGCGGGCGGAAAAGGGCAAGCCTTACTTCCCGGATTTTCCGGGCATCCACTTCAACCTCAGCCACAGCCACGGCGCGGCTGTCTGCGCACTGTCCGGCGCACCTGTCGGGGTGGATGTAGAGGTATTGCGTCCTGCGCCGCGGCGGCTGTCCGGGGGCCTGAGCGACGAAGAATTTTTCCGTCTCTGGACCGCCCAGGAAGCAACCGTCAAATACAGCGGCGAGGGGATACACGCACTCATAGAGCGTCCGGTCCCGGACCCGCGCTGCCGCGTTCTGGAAAATTTTCTTCCCGGCTGTATTGTTACCGTCTGCCCGGCAGATGCAGACGCGGAAATCCGTGTGGTACAGCTTACAGGCGGTTTTTAGCAGAGCGTGGCGTAAATCACGGCCTTAATGGTATGCATCCGGTTTTCGGCCTCGTCGAAGACCACAGACTGCGGCGACTCGAACACCTCGTCAGTCACCTCCATTTCGGTAATCCCGAATTTTTCGGCGATTTCCGCGCCAATGGTCGTTTTGGTATCGTGGAACGACGGCAGGCAGTGCATAAATACGGCGTTGGGAGCAGCGTTTTTCATAGCGGCGGCGTTCACCTGATACGGCTTGAGCAGCTTGATGCGTGTTTCCCACACATCGTCCGGCTCGCCCATGGAGACCCAGATATCGGTATAGATGATATTCGCGTCCTTCGTACCTTCGGCGACGTCTTCTGTCAAATGGATAGTGCTGTGATTTTCCGCCGCAACCGCCTTTGCGGTTTCCACCAGTTCGGCGGAGGGGAACAGCTCTTTCGGTGCGCAGACGGTGAAATCAATCCCCATTTTCGCGCAGGCTACCATGAGGGAATTGCCGGTATTGTTCCGGGCATCGCCCATATAGGTAAATTTCAGGTCCTTGAAGGAACCGAATTTTTCTTCTATTGTCAGCAGGTCGGCCAGCATCTGCGTTGGATGAAACTGGTCAGTCAGGCCGTTCCAGACCGGCACGCCCGCGTATTTCGCCAGCGTCTCGACAATCTCTTGGTCAAAACCGCGGTACTCAATGCCATCGTACATTCTGCCCAGCACCCGGGCGGTATCCGCGATGCTCTCCTTTTTGCCCATTTGGGAGCTACCGGGGTCCAGATACGTAACGCCCAAGCCCAGATCGTTCCCGGCCACCTCAAAGGAACAGCGGGTACGGGTAGAGGTTTTTTCAAAGAGAAGCACGATATTTTTATTTTCCAGATAGCGGTGCGGAACGCCGTTTCTTTTCATCCGCTTGAATTCCTTTGCCAAATCCAGCAGATACCGAATCTCCGCCGGGGAGTAGTCCAATAATTTCAGGAAATGGCGTCCTCTTACATTCACAGGCATGACAGTAAAACTCCTTCATCAGTCTAAACTAAATTTTTGTTGATCGCGTTTGATCTGTTTGGCGTAGCGGTCCTCTTCGGAGAACACGCAGCCGCAATATTTCTGCATATAAAGTCCCAATTCCCGGGCCTCCGACTGTCCCTGTCGGAACCCTGTGCGAAAGTCACGGTAAAGGAACGAAACGCCGTATTGTGCCGCCAGCCGTTCCGCGGCCTGACGGATGCCGTCGTGGTCCTGATAGGGGCTGACCAGCAGGGTAGTTGAAAAGGCGGAAAAGCCATGTCCGGCGGCGTAGCGTGCGGTCTCCTCCAGACGGCTCGTGTAGCAATAGCTGCACCGGCCCTCAATATCCCCGGCCACCGCCTGTACAAACTTCCGCAGTCCGTAGTCCTCCCGCACCAGCAATTCCACCCCGACGCTCTCCGCATAACTGACAAGTGTATCCCGCCGGGCTTTGTATTCCTGATAGGGATGGATATTGGGATTATACCAGAAGCTGACCGGTTCAATCTGTTCCGCCCGCAGGCTGGCGATGCAGTACACGCTGCACGGCGCGCAGCAGGTATGCAGCAAAACCCGTTCCATAAGAACACCCCCAAATCACGCGCATTGCCCATATCTTACCACATCACCGCCGTTTTGTCCACAGCCTATTTGTCTCAAAACGCCGGGATTTCTCCGGCATAGTTTTCCGCCCGTTCCAGCAGAGGGCCTTTCGCGCCCATTGTAAACGCAATATCGCTACTGCGGATGCACAACAGCTGTACGCCTGGCTGGATCTGTAAAAAATCCAGCATTTCATCTGTGAGACTGATCTGGCCGGTTTCAGAGATACCGGCCCAGCAGTAGGAGCGTCCCTTATATTTGATAAACTCGCCGGGGCGTGAACGATAATTTTGCAGTGAATCGTTTTCCGTTAAAATATGACCCAGCTTTGACGGCGCCAGCAGTCCTTTTCTGGTAACGCAAAACCCTCCGGTACTTCTGCTGCCGGTAAACAAATACACCCTTTTTTCAGATGTGATCTGATATTCTTCCATCGCCTGCGCCGGAATCTGCACAGTCCCATTTTCACGGATCATTGATTTGCCAAAAATAAATTTACCGCCTTTATTCATCTGCGGCATATCATTCCCCCCTTAAATTTAGTGGCGGTTATATT
>CAMWSZ010000510.1 GCA_947177005.1 uncultured Clostridia bacterium
TCCGGAGCTGCCGGAAACGGAGAGGGAAATCCCCAGGTCCCCGGGCTGCAAGAAGTTCTTGAGCTGTTCCACCATGGTCTGGTCGTAAGCGTTGTCATTGCCATAGGCAGTAAAAATGGAGGAATGGTCAGAAGGCGCCATGATCTTCAGCCGGCTGGAATTGCCCACATTTATACCCTTGCCGAAATCGCAAACCCAATGGGAGGCGGCAGCGGCACTGCCTCCGTTGCCCAGGACAAAAACGCGGTTCCCGTTCACACGAGCGTCTTCCAGACAGGCTTCCAGCTTTTCGATATCCGCACGGTCGATCTGGTCCAGTGTGCTCTTCAGTTCCTCTGTGTAACCATCAAAAAACATATTGCTCAGCCCTCCGCTTTCTCGTCTTGGTTGTATTCGCCGATGTACTCGCTCTTGTCGTCGTCCAGGACGTCGTAGCCTGCCCGCATATACAGATCCAACTGGGGGGGGGTCGCGATGCCCAGCGTGACGAAGGGCTCGGTGTTGCCCGCAGGATTCCTGGTGCCGTGCAGCACGCCGGGAGGCGCAAAGACGATATCGCCGGCCTTGCAGGGGATCCACTTGTCGTAGAGGAAGCACTCGCCCTCACCGGAGAAAATAATCAGGATCTCCTCCGAAATGGGATGCTTATGGGGGGCAAACTCCTTGCCGGGCTCATGGAAGCCGACAGCGATATTCGTGTTTTTGCAGCCCATCTTGGGATTCAGGGCAAAATGAACCACATGTCCGTTCGGCATGGTCCAAGTCTCACCGCCGCTGATGCTGAACTTACCGCCGTACTTCTGAACGTATTCTTTCTTGGTCATTGTTGTATTCTCCTTTTCATGAATTGTATTTAAAACTGGATGACTGCCTTGATAGCCGCTCCGCTTCTGGCATCCGCAAATGCCTGTAACGCGTCTTTATAGTCGTAAACCGCAATGATTTTCTGAAGGCCCTCCTTCAGCTCCATGACCTTGTCCACAACAGCGGAGGTACCGTCTGTCTTGAGCTGGGGCGCCGGACCCTTGGAGCCAATGACCGTCAGCTCTTTGCGCATGATGGGCAGAGGTTCGAAGCCTTCCACAACGCCAAAATACACGCTGGGCACCACGATCCTGCCGCCGGTCCTTGCAATCATCAGCGTATCCTTCAGCACCGCAGGGGCACCGGTTGCCTCCACAACAACGTCCACGCCTTCCTTCGCGGTCATTTCCCTGACCTGGTCCATCCAGCCGGTCTCTGCGGTGTCCACCACCTCCAGCAGCCCGGTCCTGCGGACCTGCTCCAGGCGGAGCTTGCTGCGGTCCGCGCCAATCACCTTGCCCGCCCCCAGCGTTTTCAGGATCAGGGCGGCAATGAGTCCGATAGCGCCCAGGCCAATCACAAGCACCGAATCGCCGGGCTTGATGTTGGCGCGCATTGCCACATGGTAAGCACAGTTGGCAGGCTCCAGGATCGTCGCGGTGATGTCATCCAGAGAATCGGGAATGGGACTGAGGAAGCTGTAGGCGTCGGTGTTCAGCACAAGTGTTTCTTCCGCAAAACCTCCGGGCAGCAGTGCATCGTTCAGGCTCGTACAGTAGTTCTGCATACCGTTGCGGCAATACCAGCATCTGCCGCAGCCCTTGACCAGCTCGCTGGCAACGCGCATCCCTTTTGCCAACCCGTTGGCGGTGTTGCCCGCCTCTGTGATGACGCCGGAAAACTCATGTCCGAAATAATGCTCCCCAGACAAATCCCTTCTCCCGTTATACAGCGCAAGGTCGCTGCCGCAGACACCGCAGGCGCTGACCTTGATCCGAACTGTCGTGTCCGTGACGCCGTTAGGGGCGGGCAGCTCTTGCAGCTCCAGCACGCCCGGTGCGAGTAATTTTACTGCTCTCATCCGTCCTCTCCTCTCACATGCCAAACGCGGAGCGGGCCGTTGCAATGCCGGTCTTCATCTGCCGGTCAGCTTCTTCCGGGGTATCGAACCAGAGTTTCCAGGGGTACAGGCCGAACACCTCAAAAGAACAGTACTGATCAAATCCGGTTTCCAGCAGGGCATCGGCAATGGCCTTGAAATCGATATGGCCTGTGCCGGGCGCATGGCGGTTGGAATCGGCAAGATGGAGGTTTTGCAGCGCATAGCCATAGGTTTTTATAGACTCCACAGGATTGGATTCCTCGATATTGATATGGTAGGTGTCTGCCATTGTGCGTACATAGGGGTGATCCACCAGCTTGGCGAACTCCGTGGCCTGCTGCATGGTGTTCAGGACATTGGTCTCATAGCGGTTGATGGCTTCGACGGCCAGGTAGACGCCCTTACCCGCAGCGTATTCGCCTGCCTGGTGAATGACGCCGGCCATACAGCGGGTCGCTTCCGGGCGGTCTTTCTCCTCGTCCAAATGCCGGGTGGCCCCGCCGCTGCCGATGATGACGGTCTTCGCATCCAGGTCGGCGGCAACGTCAACGACCTTGCACAGATAATCCGCACATTTTGCGTTAAGCTCCCTGTCTGGCGTCGCCAGCTTGACACTGCCGTCAAAAATGTAGTGGAGCGCGCTGCATTCCAGACCGGCGTCATGGATCCAGCCCTTGACTTCCCGGCGCTGCTGCTGGGTGCTTTCCACCGGCAGATGCAGCGCCGCTGTCAGTTCCACCGCGTCAAAGCCGTGCATCGCAGCTCTGTTGATGGTGTCGTGCAGGTCGTTCATACCATAAACGGCTGTACACATGCTAAACTTCATAAGTAACCTCCTCTTTGCAGATACCGTGCCTGTTAATAGGAATTAACTAACAAAGGCACCATCTGTCTTCTCCATATTCAGACGCAGGCCAAGCGGAAATCCCAAAATATATTTCCTTGTTTTGCAGTTTTTGCAACTTGATTGTCCCTTATCTGTTCTTATCATAGCAC
>CAMWSZ010000511.1 GCA_947177005.1 uncultured Clostridia bacterium
GGCACGCAAAAAATATCACGGTCCGCAACAGCGTTGTGAAGGGCGAATATCTGGCTTGGTACAGCGAGAACATCACCTTCGAGAACTGCAAGATCATTGGCACCCAGCCGCTGTGCTACTGCAAAAATCTGCGTCTTATCAACTGTGAAATGGTCGATACCGACCTGAGCTTTGAACGGTCTGAGGTAGAAGCCACCCTCACCGCTCCGATTGTCAGTATCAAGAATCCGCTTTCCGGCCATATCTATGCACCGGCGGCAGGCGAGATCATCATGGATATTCCCGAAGCGAAGGGCAAGATTATTCTCAGAGAAACCATAGGGGCCTGCGCATAAGTATTTTGAATGCTATGATTCCATCAAGGAGGGAGATCAAAGTGACAGATTCTGTTATGCAGCGTGACGATGTGGCGCAGCTGCTCCATGATGCAGACTGCCCTGATGAATTTACACAGCGGTTTCTGACCGCAATGGAAACAGAAAGTATTTCTGACCAGCTCCGTTTGCTACGCACGCAGCGCACCCGTCAGCTGGATCGGATACACTGTGAAGAAAGGAAACTGGATCACCTGGACTTTCTGCGCTATACGCTGGAAAAGCAGATGCCAACACAGCCCAAAAAGGCAAAACAGATGCGTATGAAAAAGCTGCGGCAGACACAAAACCCCTGAATGCAAAAGGAGTATAAAAATGCGAAAAATCATGATTTTCGTTTTGTTTTCCGCTTTGCTGGCTGTGGCCGTAACAGCCTGTTCTAATGGGAAGCAGGAGAACAAACCATCTGGCAATTCCTCACTTTCTGGCAGCGGCACCGTAAGCCCTAATGCTAACGATACAGCAGCTGAATTGACTGTACGTTTCGGTGACGGCGGCGATTCTTTCACCCTGTACTTGGAGGACAACGATACCGCAGCAGCGATTGCACGTCATGTAGGCAGTGCCGACTGGCGGCTCCCAATCTACCACTATGACGACTACGATGGCTGGGAGGTCATGCAATACTATGACATCCCAAGCCGCTACGAGATCCCGTCCAATGCAGAAACCGTTGTCTCCGAGCAGGCGGGGCAGGTCTATTATTCTGAACCGAACCGGATCGTGCTGTTCTATCAGGATGCAGATATTGCAGGCGAGTATACTTTGGTAGGTCACTTCGATGCCACGGTGGAGTTTGTTGCTGCCGTGGAGGAGAATCCGGTGCTGGAAGGCTGGGGCAACAAAATCGTCAATATCAGCGCATAAATATAGTCTAATTGTTACGATTTGAAAGGAGTATCAACATGGGAACAAACTATATCGCAGCATTAAGCGAAAATGTCAGCCGGGAATCTGTGACATATCAGAACCGTTACGGCCTGACCCTCTCCGGCGATCTGTATACCGCCAAGAATATTGACAAGGCGCAAAAGTACCCCGCCCTGATCGTAGGCGCACCCTATGGCGGCGTGAAGGAGCAGGGTCCCTGTGTCTACGCCAACGAATTGGCCCAGCGTGGATTTGTGGTCCTGACGTTTGACCAGAGCTTTATGGGCGAGTCCGGCGGCGAACCCCGCCATGTCTCATCTCCTGATATTTTCACGGAGAATTTCAGTGCAGGCGTGGACTTTCTTGGCCTCCAGCCGTTTGTAGACCGGGAGCAGATCGGCGTCATTGGTATCTGTGGTTCCGGCGGATTCGCCCTCAGCGCCGCACAGGTGGATGTCCGAATCAAGGCGGTTGCCACGGCCAGTATGTACGATATGAGCGCTGCCGTTCGGGGCGGGATGGATGACGCTGCCATCCGGGCTGCTAAAGAACGTCTGGCCCGTCAGCGCTGGGCGGATGCGGAGAATGGCGCACCGGAATACATCCCCGGTTTCCCGGAACAACCGCTGGAGGAGGTTCCCGCGGATATCCCGGAGCCGGGAGCGGAATGGATGCGCTTCTATGCTGTCAAGCGGGGCCATCACCCCAACGCCAGAGGCGGTTTTACAACAACCAGTGATCTGACTATGATGAATTTTCCGCTGCTGGCTCATATTGGCGAGATTTCTCCCAGGCCCATTCTGTTTGTTGTCGGTGATCGGGCGCACTCCAAATTTTTCAGTGAAAACGCCTATGCCGCCGCGCAGGAGCCGAAGGAGTTGTATGTGGTAGAGGATGCTGAACATATCGACCTCTATGACCGCACAGACCGTATTCCCTTTGACAAACTGGAGAGTTTCTTTCAGGATTATCTGAGAGTATCCTTTTGCTGATAATTTGCTGATAATTTGCTGATAATATGAAAGCTATACTTGCAGGATTGCTGGCTGCTGTCGTTCTGCTGTCTCTCCCAGGCTGTGGCAAGACAGAACCCGTCTCTGTCAATGTTTCTGACAGAGGCGCTGTATCAGAAACTGTACCAGAGCCAGCAAAGTCCGAGACGTTTGAGGATGTTCCATCAGCGGAAGAGACTGGGGAGATGGCTATTACGCTGACTGTAGGAGAGCAGGCGTTCTCCGCCACGCTTCTGAATAATGAAACCGCAAAAGAGTTTGCGGCAATGCTCCCCATGACGCTGGATATGAGCGAGCTGAACGGAAACGAGAAATATTTCTACATGGATGACAGCCTGCCCACAAATGCAGAACAGCCTGGACAAATCCATACCGGCGATTTGATGCTGTACGGCGACAGCTGTCTGGTATTATTCTATAAAACTTTCTCCAGTGGTTACAGTTACACCCGATTAGGCCATATGGACGCTCCATCCGGTCTGGCTGAGGCTCTAGGAGTAGGCAATGTCACCGTGGCATTCTCACTTGAGGGATAGACCTGTAATAGCGGGGGCAACAAAATTTTCAATATCAGCTTAATTGTTATAAACGGAGGTTGCTATGAGAAAACGATTGCTTTCTGTTCTTTTGAGCGTCTGCGC
>CAMWSZ010000512.1 GCA_947177005.1 uncultured Clostridia bacterium
TGGATTCAACGAGCTTCATTCGTCCTCACCGTCCTTCTCCGCCCGGTCGTGGAGTTGGGCCAGTACGTCTTTTAGCTTCTTGGGGATGGGCAGGCCCAGGTAGGCGGCATTTTCTAGAAGGGACTCTCCTTCGTTGGACAAATAAAAAAAGATAATCGCCGTCCGTAGCACTAAGCCTGTGCCGATGACCTCTACGTCCAGGATGTTGGCAATGCCCACCAGAATAAAAATCAGTACCTTCCGGCAGATGCCGCGAAAGCCTACCTCGCTGGACAGCTTCCGGTCGGCGATAGCACACATGACCCCTGTGATATAGTCCACCGCTGCGAAAATCACCAGGGCGATGAGCAGACCGTCACAGCCGCCCAGGAAGTAGCCCAGCCAGCCGTCAATGACGGTAAAAAACAGTTGTACCATATTCTAAAACTCCTTTATAGCATCCTCGCCCATGTGCGCACACAGGCTGCGATATTGTTATCTCAACGGCTAGAGCCAGCCGAGAGCAAAAAAGAGTCCGGCTAACTTACTACTTCCCCTTGTGTGGGGAGATAGCTGTTAGCCGGACTCTTCACGATACTGTGCCGTGTTCAATCCTTGCGAACTTTCACAATCAGCACGATGCCCTTAGAGGTACAGAGCCTGGTTCGGCATTCTTGGCTAATTGCTCTTATGGAGTTGTGGTTATGCAGTGCGTTTCTGCTTCTGTGACTTCTTGACCACCTCAACGCTGACCGTGGTCCCACTTACGGTGCAGTTCAGTTCAGAGTGGCATTTTGGACAGGATATATCAGAATTTGTACCACTGCTTGATTTTGAGAGTTGCCGTCCACAAATCGGACAGGCAATGAACATCTTCTCAGTCAATTTTCTTACCTCCATAGTTCTATTATTTGTGGTTTAAGAATCGCGAAATAATCTCTCTGGTGTCTGAATCAAGACCAATATGGGAAGCAACAGCATCAATCTCATTAATAAGTTTATAGATTTCCTCTACCAACACTTCCCTGAGAGAAAACGTGCTACATAATGGTTTAACTTGATCACGCCCTATAATATAAAGTTCACAGCCCTTGTCGACTCCCAGTTTCACATTCATCAGATAGAGGGAAAAACCGGACCCTAAAGACGCGTGATAGCTGTCACCATCTAACTCTACCCGTTCATCAAAACGCGAACAATACTGGCTCAAATAGATCCAACGTCCTCCGTAGGTATCATCGCAATCTTGCTCAACTTCGACAAGTGGGTGGTCGCTGCTAAACTGAGTATGGGATTCCCTGCATAGGTTAACAATTCCGTCTTTGTGCCACTCCATGTCTTTCGATACTGTGCGAAGCATGAGGCCGTCAACAAAATCGTAAAGTTCCTTTTCGCTATTGCTCAAAGCATCAGGTTGATAACCGATAAGGAAGTCCAGAGTGACATTAAGACAATCCGATATAGCAACAAGTGTTTCGATTGCTGGGGATGCACCTTCCGGCTTGCTTATTCGAGAAAGATACCCACGGCTGACATTAGCATAATCTTCAATGTCTCCGATTTTCTTTCCTTGCTGCTTGGCAAGCGCGTATACATTTTCAAGGCATCGGTTTTTGTTGAACATATAGTTGTTCACGCCCCTTTCGTTCAATTAACATATCATAAGTTTACCTATATGTCAATATTAATTTGCAATTTTTCTTATCATTCAATACAAAGTTGATTTCGACAAGATCGGAGTTTGTAGCAAGCGATATGCGCCGCTTTGCAAAATCTTTCCTCATAAGTTCGATTTCTCGAAGTGTACGCTTGAACGCTAAATTGCGAACGCTTTCTAGAAATTATAAGCGGGGAGGCAGTCCCCGCTTATAACAGGGTCATAACCCAGCAACCAAATCAGCAGCGATCTCCTCCATCGCGTCTTCATAGATTTCAATGAAGTCCATCCCAGCATAGGGAACAGAGAAGTCCTTGCCCACGATGTCCAACTCCTTCAGTCGGTAGGTCGCCGCCTCCAGAGAAACATCAAAGGTCCAAACCACATCTTGCACAGTGGAAAGATTCCTGATGTAATCTGGATCGCTTTTATGCCTTTGCGCCACCAGTTCTACAGCGGACTTGGGCATGAGGATAGCCGAAGAAAAGCGATTGGCCTGGAACTCCATGCGGTCATGGTCATTCCAGCCCCCTGGATTTGTCTTGCTCGTCTTTGTGTTGTCCCGACGGCATTGGATCATAGGGGCTGTTGGTGATCCAAAGAATGACATCTGATTGGGATCGTAGTGGAAGAAAGCTGAATGGAAGATATCGTGGCCCCCTTCATGCCCCAGGGTAAACCGATACCGGTGTTGCTGGTTCTCCTCCAGGAGGTGGTTGTCCACAATAACAGTTCGGGCCTTTGCGCTAATATACTCAGCGCGTTTAGTTACCGGATCGTAGATTGGAACCTTATTGGTGTCGTTGAACACCGTCATGCCCAGATAGATGCCATTGTGGGAAAGGTACTGGTAGTCCATAGTCATCCCAAGGTAGCACTCGATAAAGCCCTCTATGTCCACAGGCGCTGGCTTTTTCAGAACTTCCGGTTGGAAATCCCGTACATATGCTTCTCCAATCGTGTCGATCTCTTCTTTTCTCAGAACGGGTACTCCGTTCTTCTGGGTTCGGTACGAGGGTTTGTACATAAATTGCTTTTACCCCTTCCGCTTCTTCAGCTCGGCAACAAACTTCATCCATTCCTCCTCTCCCGCGTCCAAGTCGCGGGCGGTACGGAGGGCGGCGGACACATAGTCCCTCTCCATGATATAACCAGGGAGATCCGGGGCCACCGAATTGCGCTTCCTGCCAGCCAAATCAAGCATAATAGATTTTTCGTCCTCCGACAGGAGTAGAACCTGGGAGAGCACTT
>CAMWSZ010000513.1 GCA_947177005.1 uncultured Clostridia bacterium
ATTCCCCGCTTCGGCAGCACCCACTACTGGAAAAGAAGCGGTAAGCTGCTGGCTACTCTGCTGCTGACCCTGCGGGGCACGCCCTTTATCTATCAGGGGCAGGAGATCGGAATGACCGGCTTCGACTTCACCTCCATGGAACAGGTCAACGATATCGAGAGCCGCTGCGTAGAACGCATTCTGAAAAGACATCACATCCCGAAAGGACTGCGCTGGAAGATCATCGCCCGCACCAGCCGGGACAATGCCCGCACCCCCTTCCAGTGGGACGGCGGCCGGAACGCCGGATTTTCCGACGACCACCCCTGGCTGGACATCAACCGCAACTATAAAAAAATCAATCTGGACAGCCAGCTCCGGGACCCCGGCTCCATTTGGAGCTGGTATAAGGACCTGTGCGATTTGCGGCAGAGCAGCGCCATTCTGCGCCGGGGAGAGTTCATGCCCCTGGAGGCCACCGATCAGGTCTTTGCCTACCGCCGGGAGCTGCACGGTCAGGAGCTGACCGTCGCCCTGAATTTCAGCGACAGCCCTGCCCGTACCGGCTGCCGGGGCACGCTGGTCAGGTCGAACTGCCGGAGGCAGAATTTCGACGGAAAATTACAGCCGTGGGAAGCGGTCATCCTGGATTCCACGGAGGAGGGAGGTATGCCATGACTGCACCGGAATACGAACTCATCCGCTCCTCCCGCCGGACAATGGCCCTGGAGGTTACGCCCGACTGCCGGGTGCTGGTACGGGCTCCGCTGCGCCTGAGCCGCAGGCAAATTGATGACTTTGTCGCCGGACATGCGCTGTGGGTGCAGAAGCATCTGGAGCGGCAGCGGACCCGGCAGATCCGTCACCCCGAACCAACGGAGCAGGAGCGGGAGGAATATATGCGCCGCGCTTTGGAGGAGCTGCCGGGGAAAATCGCACTGTACAGCGCGGTCATGGGCCTGTATCCCACTGGCGTGACCGTCACCGGCGCACGGAAACGTTTTGGAAGCTGTTCCGGGAAAAACCGGATCTGCTTTTCCTGGCGGCTGATGCAGTACCCGGAGGAGGCCATTGACTATGTAGTGGTCCATGAACTGGCCCATATCCGTCACAAAGACCACAGCAAGGCGTTTTATGACTGTGTGGCGGAGGTGCTCCCGGACTGGCGGGAACGCCGTGCGCTGCTGAAGGAGTGACATGGGTATGCGGCTGAAAAAAGCCAGAATCACGCTGGCCGCCTCTATGGCAATATTTGGTACACTGGGGGCGTTTGTACGGAATATCTCCCTGGCCGCCGGGGAACTGTCCCTATATCGGGCGGTGCTGGCCGCAATCCTGCTGACGGGGTACTTTGTCGTTGCAGGAGCGCGTTTCGACTGGACCGCGCTGAAACAAAATATGTTTTTGCTGCTGCTCTCCGGCGGGGCAATGGGAATCAACTGGATCCTGCTGTTTGAGGCGTACCGGTATACCACCGTCTCCGCCGCCACCCTGAGTTACTATTTTGCGCCGGTTATCGTAACGGCGCTGTGCCCGGTCCTGTTCCACGAAAAGATGACCGGAAAACAGGCCGTCTGTTTCGTAATGGCGGCAGCTGGTATGGTATTGATTACCGGCGTCGGGAATCTGCGGGGCGGCGGGAGCGACCTGACCGGCATCCTGTTCGGACTGGGCGCGGCAGTGTTTTACGCCGCCGTGGTCCTGCTCAACAAGTTCATGACTGGCGTTTCCGGTTTGCAGCGAACCTTTTTCCAGTTCCTGGCCTCTATCATTGTCCTGATCCCCTACGTAGCCCTCAACGGCGGCTTTCATCTGACGGAGCTGTCCGGAACCGGCTGGGCCAATCTCCTGCTTGTCGGCCTCTTTCATACCGGCGTTACATACTGTCTCTACTTTACTTCCCTGAAAGACCTCCCCGGACAGGAGGCGTCTGTTTTGAGCTTCATCGACCCGCTGGTGGCGGTGATCGTATCGGTGGTGGTTTTGGGGGAGAACATCACGGTTTCGCAGATTACCGGCGGATGTATGGTGCTGGGATTTGCGATTTGGAACGAGCTGTGACAATGCACTTTTGGGTGAAAAATTGGATGCACAGCGTGCCGGGCAAGGACTTTGACGCGGAAGGAAAACGGGTAATCGTCAGTCATTCCTGCTTCGGCCCGCTGGAGACCCGGAGCTGGTATGAAATGAGGGACGGACGGTACTGCCGCCGGATCTGCATGATTGAGGGCATCCAGACGGGCGATGTTTTTACGGACCTTATCAGCCGGGATGAAATGCGGAGGGTTCTGGAGCAGGAAACCGCCCTATGTCGAAAATACGGAAAATCCGATATGGCCGCTCTGTTTCAGATGGAAAAGGACAGGCTGTCTCACCCGGTATAATCAAATGCTGTCCGCAGATCTTCGTCTGGACAGCATTTTTGCCATATCCGAAAATACCGGCCGCAAAGAAGCGCTGTTTTTCCCCGATTATTGATGATACCGTGCTTTTTTGTAGATATTTGTCGAAAAATGGACTTTTACGCCGGTCCTCTGAAAAATTTCTTGGCGAGAAAGCAGAAAGAACTATTGACAGACACGCCCTGATATGTTACAATTTGGTTACAAAAAATAACAAGGTAATAAAAGAATAGAAAGGAGCTGCCCTATGGCAAAGCAGACGACTGACGGGCTTCTATATAAAAACCACCCCCTGCGCCGGGTTGGTAACGTCATCTATTATGGCAGCATGGCCGACCCCTTCATCATTATGATGCAGGTAAAAGAAACAAGAAAAGAAAATGATCTGGAAATGGCGTCCAAGGTTTCCATTGAGCTCCAGCGCACCGCCCCGACCTCAAAACCAGAGATCGGATCGTGAAGCGCAGCGAAAAGGAGAGTCTGTACAGCGCAATGG
>CAMWSZ010000514.1 GCA_947177005.1 uncultured Clostridia bacterium
CACCATCCTTTCTGTGATGCCGCTATCATAACAGCCAATTCTCACAGAAATGTCACAGGCCATAGGTTTTTCCCCTTTGAAATGTCACAATCCTGTGACATTTCAAAAAATTTTATCCGCAGGGCAGAAATATAGAAAACATAGACCCATGATCCACCGCCGAAGCAACCTTGATGTAGCCGCCCTGCATGGTGACGATCTCACGGGCAAGATACAGCCCTATGCCGATTCCCTCAATGTCGTGTACTTCTTCCTCACAATAAAAGCGTTTGAAGATCATCCCCTGTCTGCTCTCCGCTATTCCCTTGCCGCTGTCAGTAATGTCAATTTTTACATAGAACTCCCAGCTTTGAACGGAAACTTGAATATCGCCGTCCGCTGGGGTGTACTTGACCGCATTATCCAGAATATTAAACAGGGCTTCACTTGTCCATTTCCGGTCGTGGGCCAGCACGATATCCGTTGGGCAATCTACATCAACATGAATATTCTTCCTTTCGGCGTTCAGCAGAATACCACCCAGCGCCGCCGCTAAAGTATCGTAGAGCGGCTGCATCTTCCTGTCCAGTGAAATCACGCCGGTTTCCAGCCGTGAGGTCTTTATCATAGCTTGCATGAGAAAATCCAGCTTTTCAAGCTGGCCGCTGGATGCCCGCAAAAACTCCTGCTGCTTTTCCTCCGGCATAGGCTGTTCCAGCAGCGTGGCGTTTAGAATCTGGAGGTTGGCAATCGGTGTTTTTACCTGATGGGATATATCAGAAATCAATTCCTGCAAATCAGCCCGCTCTTGCGCTATGCTCTCCCGGTTTTCCCGCAGAATTTCATATAGGCGCGCCAGCCGGTGATTGATTTTATAAAACAGATTTTCTTCCTCATAGCTTTGCAGCGGTGGTGCGTCCTCATCTAGCATATCGTCTATTGTTTGGCAAAGGCTATCCGAGAACAGAACCAGCTTGTGGCGGAGAAAGGCGACAAAAGCGGCAACACAGGCAAACACCAGTATGACGAATATCAAACCCAACCATACGATTGCTAGGTTTCTGGTAAGGAAAAAAGCTGCACTAATGGCAGCAAATGAGATCGTTCCTAAAAAAGCAGCGCCTACTGCACAGGCACGATTGATAGAAAGTTTGCCGCCGTTCACTTTTTCAACCCTCCAATCCACATATAGCCCATACCATAAACAGTCTTAATATACTGCAAGCCGTTTACCTCGATTTTCCCTCGGACACGGCTGATTGCGACAGTTAAGGCGTGTTCATCCACAAAGTTTTCGTCTGCGTCCCACAACTTTTCAAGAAGTACCTGCCGGGTTAAGACAATTTGCGGATTTTTTACCAGCACTTTCAGCAAACGATATTCCATTGGTGTGAAAATGATTGGGTCCCCTGCAAGATCGGCGGTCATTTCCGAAAAATTGATTGACAGCGTACCGTCCGTGTAGCAGTCCCCGCCTGTTTGCTTCTGAATGCGGGCAAGCAGCGCCGAAACCTTTTTGCGGAATACGCTGATAGGAAACGGCTTTGTTACATAATCATCCGCGCCTAACTCAAAGCCTTTCAACATATCGCTCTCCATATCATTTGCTGTCAGGAAGATTACCGCAGTATCAGGACGGCGCTCCTTAATCTCCACACACAAATCAAATCCGTTACCATCAGGCAGGTTGACATCCAGTACAATCAAATCATAATCCTGCTTTTGACAGAAGTTGATTGCCGCTGCCTTTGTCATAGCAGCATCTATGTTGTATCCAGCCGCAGAGAGATTATAGCAAAGAGTATTGTTCAAAAGATAATCGTCCTCAACTACTAAAAGTCTCATGTATCCACTTCCTTTCATAATCAGGATATCATAAAAATGTCATAGAAACATCACGGCATAGTAGCTTTTGACGAAAACAGTATAAACCGTTACCTACCCGTGCGCAAGGTGGTTTTTTAGTAGAAACGCGGGGACAAGCCCCGCATTTCTATAATCAGCTCGGCAGATATAATTTCTTCCACTCTTGCCTTGCAGTTATTCATTAATCCTACCCACGCCATCTGGTCACGGGCTTTCAGTTCCACGGTGGCTCCCGCTACTATAGTCTCCAACTGTTGTATAGGTCAGCCCAGCCATTTTGCCATTCCTTCTGACAGTCACTTCATTTTGCCGCAAATGAGCTGACTGTATGTTGTATTTGATGCACCTGAAATACATCGCTTACAGCATACACCGTCGTGGAAGTTATTCTTCTCCATGAGCATACTGATAAGCTCGTAACACAGGACAAAGGTAATAATCATCCCGGCTACCGGCACTACCACATTGTTGCTCAAACTGCGTATCATGGAGAAAACCCCGGCGTTCCAGGTCGCCGGAGTCATCCCCACATTCGCCGCAACTTCCCCAACTTCGCTGTTGATCTGGTCAAACATTCCATCCAGATTGCCCGCTATGCAATCGCGCAGGATATCCTTGATCCAGTCTGTAATGATGTCGAGGATGTTTAGCATCGCTCAGGCCCTCGCCGTTTAGTTGAACAGATTTGCCAGCAGCGGGATCAGCTTCATCCCGATCAGGGCTACGCCGCCGCCCGCCATGAGCTGCTTCATGCCCTGGCTCTTTGCTCATATAAGATAAAGAAGTAATAGAAGCGTAAAAAAATTTGATTTTCTAAAACGGCGCTCAGCGCCGTTTTAGGATTCAACGCTGAAGGGAGAGCAGAACGTATCCGGTGTGTTCTGCCTCTCCCACGGCTCACTCTTCGGGCAGGTCCACCTTGCCCACAAAGGAGTAGTAAATCTCGATCTCCTGCCGCCGCTGCTTACCCCGGCGTTTGCCGTCCAGGGCTACCGATTCATGGACCACAATCTTCTCCACAA
>CAMWSZ010000515.1 GCA_947177005.1 uncultured Clostridia bacterium
GCGATCATCCCCTGAGAGAGCAGTATGATGCGGCTGCAAGTGTCCAGGATCATATCCAAATCGTGAGAAGCGATCAGCATCGTCTGCGGGAGAGCGTTGATCGTATGGATCACCTTTCTCCGGTTATAGGGGTCAAGGGCGGTGGAGGGTTCATCCATCAGAAGGATCTCCGGCTCCATAGCCAGGATGGTGGCAATAGCCGCCATCCTCTTTTCCCCTCCGGAAATTTTGTGATTGTAGCGGTGTTTCAGTTCCGTCAGACCCAGCTGCTCCAACACGGCGTCTACCCGCTTTTCGGCGTCTTCCCGGCTCAGGCCATAGTTCAGCGGAGCGAACATCATATCTTCATAGACAGTGGGCATAAACATCTGGTTATCCGAATCCTGAAGTACAAAGCCCAGCGTCCGGCGCACCCGCGCCAGATTTTCTTTGCTGACCAGGGTCCCGTTGACGTAAATCTCACCCTCCCGGCAGGGAAGCAGCCCCAGCAGGAGCTTCATCAGCGTGGATTTACCCGCGCCGTTGGCTCCAATCAGCCCGACACGCTCCCCCAATGAAATTTGGAAGGTCAGATCCCGCAGGACAGGCTGTTCCCGCTCGTAAGAAAAGGAAACATGCTCAAATTTCAACATGATATATCCCTCATACAAAAAGATTCCCCAAGAGCTGGGGCAGATCCACGGACCGCGCCGCCAGGAAAAAGGCGATCCAGCCCAGTGCATAGCATAGATCACCGATCCTATATCCGGCACTTTCAGCGTAATGAAATTCCCCGCAGAATCCCCGCAGCTCCATGCTCTGGTACAGTTCCTCCGCACGGTCCATACTGCGCAGCAGGAGCTGGCCCAGAAAGGAGCCCCAGGCGGCGATATGGATTCCCTTCTGGCCGGGGGCGCGCAGCGCGTAGGCGTCCGTCATGACGGAGACTTCCCGCAGCATCACCGAGATGTACCGGTATGTCAGCAGCAGCAGTGTCACAAGTACCCCCGGCACATGGAGCTGCCGCAGGGCGGCGCAGAGACGATCAATAGGCGTAGTAGCGATCAGCAGAAAAGAAGCCATCAGCGCGAAGACGCCTTTCAGGATCAGCGTAGCCATTGAGACAACGCCGCCCGTTACCGTCAGACCGCCTATGACCAGCACCGGAGCGCGGTCAAAAAACGGATTCAGAATACCCACCGCACAGACCAGGGCCAGCATCACCCGCAGCTTATGAAAACACAAGCGGACGGGAATGCCGCTGACCTGAAAGATCAATATGGGGTAAAGGAGCATCACCGTCAGGGCGCTGAAGCTATATTTTGGAAAAGATACCACGGTGAACAGATAGATCAGCGTAACCAGCAGCTTTGTCAGGGGATGGAGTTGGTGAACCGGAGAGGTCCGTGCGGAGAGCTCGTCCATCTCCCGAAGCTCTGCCCAGGCATTGGAAACCTTACTCATAAAAGCCTCTTAAACATGCCTGCAAAGGGCATCTGTACGGATGCCCTTTGCAGATCATTTCTATATGCTATATTTTACGGGGTCTGGGTCTTTCTGCGGAAGAATCCACCGGCCAGACAAATCGCGGCGGCAAGGGCGGCTACAAGCGCCGAGCCGACCAGACCGGAAACCGTTGTGCCGGCCGCGCTGTCGCTCCCCGCGAAAGCGTAATCCGGCAGGAAAGCGGTTTTCTCCTGAATGGAAGCAGCCGCATCGGCGGCGGCGCTGGACACCCCGAAATCGTCCTCGTCCAGACCCATGTTTTCGCTGTAACCGGCCTCCGCATTGCCGAACAGGGACCACTCCAGACCGTCCGGATTGGAGCTGGCTACCAGGGACAGCCCGCCGCCTACTACCAGGGCGGTGACGGCCAGGACTGCCAGAGTCGTTTTCAGGGAATGCTTCCCGCTCTGCCCGGACGTTTCCACGTCCATGATCAGCTCTGGGCGGGCCTCATAGACAAAGAGCAGTACCGCCGTGGTGATAAGTCCCTCGATCAGGCCAATGGCCAGATGAATGGGCTGCATCATGGCGCAGAACGCGCCAAAGGGCAATTCCGTAATTCCGGAAGCAGTGGTTTCAAGGACAACGGAAAAAGCACCCAGCTGTAAGGTCAGAACGCAGCCTAAGATGGATGCCAGAGTGATCTTTGCCCGTCCTGCCGCTTTTGGTCCCATTCCAGAGAACAGTTTGCTTCGCATAATTGGTCGCCAGAGTATGTAGTATCCCACAAAGCATCCGTAAAATGCCATATTCCAACAGTTTGCCCCTAGCGCCAATAGCCCTCCATCAGCAAAGAACAGACATTGGATGGCCAGGATCACGATCATGGACAAGAACCCTGCCTGCGGTCCCAGCAGAGCGGTGAGCAGCATCCCGCCGCAAAGGTGGCCGGATGAACCCGTCCCCGGAATCGTATAGTTGATCATCTGTCCCGCAAAGACCAGGGCGGAAGTTACCGCCATGGTAGGCAGCTTTTGCGTACTCTCATCCTTGCGCAGCGTTTTGATGGAAATACCGGCGGCTGCGCCGGAAGCAACATACATGGTAGCCGCTACAGCGGGAGCTACCAGAGCGTCGGCCATATGCATAAGTGGCACCTCTTTCCGTAAAATTCGATGTCAGTATAGCACCAGCCTTTTTTCGCCGCAAGCCCCCCTGGGGGTTATAAATGGCACAAAACTTTTCCTTGTGGAATGAGCGGCAGGTCTGCATGGCTAATACAGCATACAGCGTGTCGTTGTGATCCGGGGAAGATATCGGTACATCTATTGTCACAGACCATATCTCATCTCTGCGCCGGAAACTGGGCCTTCTCCCCCGGAATGAGGAATATATCAAAACTGTTTACAAGGTGGGCTATCGTTTTGCGGAACCC
>CAMWSZ010000516.1 GCA_947177005.1 uncultured Clostridia bacterium
GTGTAAAACCAAGCGAGAACGCGGCGGACATCCGCTGGCCAAAGGTGACTGCCGGTTCCTCGTCGCCGGAGAGGCGGTATACCTCCTGAAGCGACAGGGTAATGGTGGAATAGCCCACCAGACTGTCATATTTCCGCAGACTGCCGGTGAGGTGCTCGATCTCCAGCTCCGTCTCGCTGATTGCCGATTCCAAGGAAATGATGTCCTCCATAAGTCCGGCCTGAGAGAGAAGCAGCTGGAGGCGTTCCAGCTTTGTCCGCTGGGTGGCGAGACGGGATTCGTTGTCATAATAAGCCTCGCTGACGTCCTCTGCATACTCGTCCCGGTTGGTGACGTGGGCGAGTTCACCGGCCTGGTCCAGAAATGTACGGAACTCTGCCGCCGGGATCCGAACGGTGGCCCGCAGGCGCCTGTACCCGCCGCCCTGATAGACGCTGCGGCTCTCAAACCAGCCCCCGGCGTCCGCCACCAGCTGGCTGAGGGACGGTTCCGCGGTATCGAATTCGGTGGTTTCCAGCGCGATTTCCGCGGACAGAATGATTTTCGTATTGGCGGGCAGGGAAGAATTCAGCTGTTCCGGCCTGTCTGCCGCATCGTTTACAGCGCCGTCCCAATAGCCGCCTTCCGGCTCTTCCGCAGGGGCAGAGGACATCGTATCCGCTGAATTGTAGTAGGACATGCCGCCGCTGCTGCCGCCGCAGGCGGTCAGGGACAGAGCCAGAAGCAGCGCCAAAAAGATGGCAAGGTACTTTTTTTTCATCGCAATTACCTCCTTGATTTCAGTCTGTGCAAGCAAGAGACTCTACCCCTATAGACGCAGAAAAAAACAGGATGTTCCGCCGGATGACAAAACCTCATCCGGAAAAATTTCCCGGATGAGGTTTTCCGTATGTTCAGGAATGGCTTTTCAGCCAGTCCCGCAGCTCCTCCACAGACTGCGCGCCGCCCTCCAGACGGTGCCCGTTCAAAAACATGGTGGGGACCACATGGATATTCAGATCCTGCTTGGCGTGACGGACCGCTTCCTGTTCTTCTGCCGCCCACTGTCCGCTCTCCAGAGCCTGCCGGAACCCGTCCGGATCTAAGCCCGCTTCGGCGGCCAGGGACACCAGCTCCTCTATACTGCCGATATCCCGTTCCTCCTCAAAATAGGCCCGGAAAATCCGGCGGCAGTAGGCGTCCTCAAACCCCTGCGCTCTTGCGGAGAAAAGTCCCTGAAACGCCAGGCGCGTATACGGGCGGGGCGTCACATTGGGCGGCAGGCACATTTTCAGGCCCAGCTTTTCACACAGCGGCTGTAATTCCTTCGCGTAGCGGGTACGGCGTTCCGGGTCGTTATACGTATCCACCTGAGGTTTTGGGGGTTCGGTCAGCTCAAAGGGGAGATATTCGATCTCCAGATCAAATTCAGGCCGCAGCTTGTCCAGCATGTCCTCCAGAACGTAGCAGTAGGGACAGACAAAATCTGATGCGATTTTCAGCCGGTTTGACATTGTGTTTTCCTCACTTTCATCAAATTGATTGCTGCAACAACAATATCATGATTGCCGGTCCCTGTCAACCGGCCTGACCGCTTTCACCCCTCTATTTTTTTGTTGCGCCCTTTGACAAAATATTCTATAATATGACTATCTTACACAAAGGAGCGCCCTTCTTATGTATATTGCTGACCTCCATATTCACTCCCGTTTCTCCCGGGCTACCAGCCGCGACTGTGACCTCCCCCATCTGGATTGGTGGGCGGGAAAAAAAGGGATCACGCTGGTGGGCACGGGTGATTTCACCCACCCCGTCTGGCGCAGGGAATTGAAAGAACAGTTAGTCCCCGCCGGGGACGGCGTTTACAAACTGCGGGACGGGCTGCGTCTGGAGGGTGCTGCGGAACCGGCAAAATTTCTGGTGACAGGTGAGATCAGCTGCATCTACAAGCGGGACGGTAAAACCCGGAAGGTTCATCATCTGATTCTGCTGCCCAGTCTGGAGGCGGCGGAGGAACTGTCGGTACGGCTGGAGGCCGTGGGCAACATCCACTCCGACGGCCGTCCCATTCTGGGTATGGACAGCCGGGATTTGCTGGAGCTGACGCTGGAGACCTGTCCGGAGGCCGAATTCATCCCCGCCCATATCTGGACACCCCATTTTTCCATGTTTGGAGCCTTCTCCGGTTTCGATTCGATTGAGGACTGTTTCGGCAGTCTGAGCGGGCACATCCACGCCGCGGAAACCGGTCTGTCCTCCGACCCGCCCATGAACTGGCGCGTCTCGGCTCTGGACCGTCTGACCCTTGTCTCCCACTCCGACGCCCATTCCCCCGGCAAACTGGGCCGGGAGGCGGACCTGCTGGAGACCGGCGTCTCTTATCCGGAACTGATCCGGGCAATCCGTACAGGGGAGGGCTTTTACGGAACCGTGGAATTTTTCCCGGAAGAGGGAAAATATCATCTGGACGGACACCGCAGCTGCGGCGTCTGTCTCACGCCCGCCGAGACCCAGGCGCGAAACGGCCGGTGTCCGGTGTGCGGCAAAAAGCTGACCATTGGCGTGGAGCACCGCGTGGAGGCGCTGGCCGACCGTCCTGCCGGAATGCGTCCGGCAGGCGCAAAGCCCTTTGAGAGCCTTGCGCCGCTGCCGGAGGTCATCGCCGCCTCCACCGGCGTATCTGCTGCCAGCAAACGCACCAGCGCGCTGTATACAAAAATGCTGGACGCTTTGGGGCCGGAATTTTTTATCCTGCGGGAAGCGCCTGTTTCCGATATTGAACGAACCGCCGGTCCCTGCGTCGCGGAGGGAATCCGCCGCCTGCGTCTGGGAGAGGTGGAGCGCCGGCCCGGTTTTGATGGGGAATACGGTGTGATCTCC
>CAMWSZ010000517.1 GCA_947177005.1 uncultured Clostridia bacterium
GAACACTTTAGCGTCCATTATCCGGGCAGACGGCAGTCCGAAATACGCTATGGCCGCCATGCTCGTTGGAGCGGTCATCAATATTATTGGCGACCCGGTGGCAATTTTTGTATTGGAAATGGGCATCAAGGGCGCGGCTTGGGCAACCATTCTGGGGCAGTTTGTCAGCTTTGTGATCTGTGCCGCTTATCTGAGACGTTCCAAGACGTTCCGGGTAAACCCTGGCAGCTTCAAGCCCAGCCCGGCCCTTTTGAAGCCGGTCATGGCGCTGGGAACCTCCAGTCTGCTGACCCAACTGTCCATTGTCATTATTACGGTGGTCAATAATATCCTGCTGGTAAAATATGGGGCGCAGTCTGTCTACGGCGCTGACATTCCTTTGGCCGCGTTTGTCGTCATCATGAAGCTCTTTCAAATCGTGCTGAATATCGCTATCGGAATCGCCGCCGGCGCGCAGCCCATTGCCGGCTACAACTACGGTGCGAAAAACTATGACCGTGTACGGGAGCTGCTGAAGCTGATGATTCAGTGGACCGCAATTGCCGGCCTGCTCTGCACCGTCCTGTTTGAGGCCGTCCCCGGCGTGTTTATCCGGATGTTCGGCTCAGCGGACGACCCGATTTATTTCAACTTTTCCGTGCTGTGCCTGCGGATTTATCTCTCCCTGATTCTGGTCACCTGTGTCCAGAAGGTTTCCGCCATCTTTTTGCAGTCCATTGGCAAAGCCAAAGCCGCCGCGCCTCTGTCAATTCTGCGGGACGCGCTGCTGATTGTGTTCTCTCTGCTGATTCCGGCCGCCTTGGGTGTCACCGGTATTTTCTGGGCTGCGCCGGCCGCTGATATTCTGGCCATTCTGGTTACGGCTGCCGTCATGGTTCGGATCTGGAGAGAGCTGTCTGACGGCAGCAGGGCACCGGAACCCGCGGTGGCGGTCCAGTCCTCCCGTCCGGGGAAGGTTATCACGATTGCCAGAGAACACGGCTCTGCCGGAAAACGCATTGGGCAATTAGTGGCCAAAGAGTTAAACGTCCCCTGCTATTACAAAGAGTTGGTCGCCATTGCCGCCCAGGAAAGCGGACTGGCGCGGGAGTTTATCTCCGGGATTAACTCTGATGAAAACGCTGTCATGCGCGAACTGTACCTTACCACCGACCCGGTAAAACGTGCGGTCTCCGCACAGGCCAAAGCCATACGGCAGATTGCGGATGCCGGGGCGTGCGTGATCATAGGCCGTTCGGCGGACTCCGTACTGTGGGGGAACGAGAATGTGGTGCGCGTTTTCATCCACGCCCCCAGGGACTACCGTCAGAAAAAGGTAATGGAAATGTACGGAGACACACCGGAAGCGGCAAAAAAGAGCATCGCACGCTCTGACGCCGCCAGAGGCGCTTATTACAGAAGCGTTTCCGGGCGGGAGTGGGGCGACCCCCATGGATACGAGCTGTGCATTGACTCTTCCATGGGGGAGGCCGCTGCCGCAAGCTTAATCTGTGCGTATATCAGACTCAGAGAGAATCACTGATTGGATTTTGGGGTATCTGTCTGTCCGCTCCGGAGAGACTCCGGAAGGTTGACTTCAGGCATCAGCTCCTGCTCAATGATTTTCAGCATCTCCGCCAGCTTCGCGCACTCCTGCGGAGTAAACCGTTCCTCGATCCGGTCCATAACCTGCGCTATATAAGAGGAACTGATATTATAATAGTCGATATATTTTTGTGTGACCTCAAGATGATATTCCCGCCGGTCACGCTGGGACTGTATCTTCCGGATATAGCCTTTTTCCACCAGACTGTTGACTTTATAAGCCGCATTCGGGGTAGAGATACACATAAACGCGGCAAATTCGGCAACGGTTGGACTTCCCAAAGCTTGGATGCTCTCCATACAGAACGTCTCCATAGTGGTCAGACTGGCCTCACGGGTTTGAAAGCGGCGGAAAATTTCCTGGTAGAAATGCAGCTTGAACTTTGTATAGACGATAAAAAAAGCGTCCTTTAACATAGCGAAACCTTCCTTTTCCTCTATCTTCAGCCGACAGTATACCAGCTTTCAGAGGAAAAGGCAAGCCGCTAGTCCCCTTTTACGGCAAAAGTCAGCTCCGCCGTGCAGACGGTCTGACCGTCCACCTTTGCCGTGCAGGTGCCTACGCCTACCGGGCCCCGCCGTTTTGTCAGCACGCATTCCATATCCAGCACATCCCCCGGAACCACTTTCCGTTTGAATCTTGCGTTCTTCACCCCGCCAAACAGGACCAGTTTCCCCTTATCCTCCGGCTGCGTCAGAATAGCGACCGCCCCTACCTGCGCCAGTGCCTCCAGAATCAGGACGCCGGGCATGACGTGCTCCTGCGGAAAATGGCCGCAGAAAAACTGTTCGTTCACACTGACGCACTTCACCCCCTGCGCCCTTACGCCCGGTTCACATTCGTCGATCCGGTCGATCAGGGCAAAGGGGTAGCGGTGGGGTAAAATTTCTGCGATTTGATTGGAATTCAGTTTCATTGCGGCTCCTCCCATTTTTTCAGCAGGATACAGGCGTTGTGCCCGCCAAACCCCAGAGAATTGGACAGCGCATAACGCAGAGATATTTTCCGGCCCTTGTTGGGCACCACGTCCAGATCACAGGCATCGTCCGGAACACGATAGTTGATAGTCGCCGGAGCAAAGCCGTCCCGGAGAGCCAGCGCGGTGAAAATCGCCTCCACTGCCCCGGCCGCGCCCAGCATATGTCCGGTCATGGACTTCGTGGAGCTGACCAGCAGTTTTTTGGCATGAGCGCCGAATACCATGCGGATCGCGGCGGTTTCTCCGGCATCGTTGAGCGGGGTGGAAGTGCCGTGGGCGTTGATATAATCCA
>CAMWSZ010000518.1 GCA_947177005.1 uncultured Clostridia bacterium
TTCGGCCGAGAGAATTGCTGCGGCAGGGCTGTGAGGCCAAAGGACTTGAAATCATCAGAGGAAGCATCAGCAAGGATCATGTACACATGCTGTTGTCTTGCCCTACAACGCTGTCACCCAGTCAAATTGCCCAATACTTAAAGGGCAGACCGTCGCATCTGCTGCAGGATGAATTTCCAGAATTGAAAAAGAAGTATTGGGGTCAGCATATGTGGGCCAAGAGGATATTTTTGCAGCACTGTAGGCGTAGTAGATGAGAAAACAATAAGACAATACATTGAAAACCAAGGAAACGAAGAGGAGAAGAATTTTACGATTACAGATGATTAGCTGCTTTCAGCAGACCTGTTAGCTGACTTTTAGTCTGACACGAGAAGCTGGCTTTAGCCTGAGAATGGCTTTCATACTAATCTCTCATTAAAAATAGACATTCTAATTCTCAGTGTTTTGCCCATGTCCCTTCGGGCGGGGAAACGGAAAAGCGAAAAGGAAATGTATTGTTTTTATGGGATATTAGTATCAGTCATAAATAACTGGCTTCAGCCTGAGCGCAACTTTTAGTTGCTTACGAACCCACCGGCTTTTAGCCGGTGGTTGTTCAGTGACAGAGAAATGCTTGTATGCAGACCGTTCCTGTGTTATACTGATTTTGGAGAAGCATCATAAAAATAGAATCGGAGAGGAAATAATGGATAAAATAGATACAAGATATCGCAATTTTATACAGATTCTGCGGGAGGAGCTGGTCCCGGCGATGGGCTGCACGGAACCTGTTGCCATTGCCTACGGCGCGGCAAAGGCCCGGGAAATCTTGGGACGGATTCCGGATAAGATCCGGGTAGAGGCCAGCGGAAACATCATCAAAAATGTAAAAAGCGTTGTCGTGCCCAATACCGGCGGCCTGAAGGGCATTGAGGCCGCTGCAGCGGCGGGAGCGGTTGCGGGGAACGCCGGGAAGATTCTGGAGGTCATCTCCCAAGTCACCGGCGCACAGAAAACCGAAATCCGTAACTATTTGGACAGTCACGAGATCACGGTAAATCCGGCGGAAGGGGATGTCGTTTTTGACATCCTTGTGACGCTTACTGCCGGAAACGATACCGTTCGCCTGCGGATTTCGTACTATCACACCAATATCGTTTTTGTGGAGAAAAACGGGACGGTGCTGTTAAAAGCCGGCGAGACATCCGAAACCGCCAGCGGTCTTACCAGCCGGAGCTGCCTGACGGTGGATGCTATTATGGATTTTATCGAGACCATGGACGTGGACGACGTCCGGGAATTGGTACAGCGGCAGATTGATTACAACTATGCCATTGCGCAGGAGGGTATGAACGGAAATTGGGGCGCGAATATCGGAAAAGTCCTGCGGGAATATTACGGCAGCGACATAAAAATCCGCGCCCGGTACATGGCCGCCGCCGGGTCCGACGCCAGAATGAGCGGATGTGAACTTCCGGTTATCATTGTGTCGGGCAGCGGCAACCAAGGGATTACCGCTTCCGTCCCGGTGGTGGAGTACGCAAGGGAACTAGGCGTCAGTCATGATACGATGCTCCGCGCCGTCGCCCTCAGCGATTTGCTCACGATCCATATGAAAACCGGTATCGGGCGGCTGAGCGCGTACTGCGGTGCAGTGAGCGCGGGATGCGGCGCAGGGGCCGCGATTGCGTACCTGAACGGCGGCCGCAGAAAGGAAGTCGCCCACACCCTGGTCAATGCCCTTGCTACGATTTCCGGTATGATCTGCGACGGGGCAAAGCCGTCCTGTGCCGCGAAAATCGCCGCCGCCGTGGACGCCGGTATCCTGGGATACCATATGTTCAAAAACAGCCAGCAGTTCCGGGACGGGGAGGGAATCGTCGCCAAGGGCGTGGAGAACACCATTTCCAATATCGGACGCCTGGGACGCTTCGGAATGCGTGAGACCGATAGGGAAATTATCCGCATCATGACCGGAAACTGAAGTACACAATCACACAGAACAGCGCCCCCGCCTCTTTTTACAGAGCCGGGGACGCTGTTTTATCTTGTTTTCGGCATAGTCCGTTCGCCATGGACTTATTCCGGATCAAAATGAATGTCGCCGCTGACGATTTTCTCGTCCTCCTCAGCGCCCGTCATCAGGGACAGAAACCGCAGATGCCGTTCGCGGATACGGAGCATCAGGGTAAAGGCCAGCAACAGGAAGGGACAGCATAAAAAGATGGTTTTCTCCTCCCAGTACGGAGACAGAACCCCGCCGATAGCCGCCCCGATCAGGAAACAGATGATGATCCGCAGATACACCGCCGCCTTGTGCCGCCGGATATCCTGGCCGGTCTGACGCCAGTAATACAGGTGCTCCATTGCGCTGCGCAGATTGCCGATGCACATTGTCGAGGCGTAGGCGCTGCCCTCCAGCTCGCGGAATGCCTCAACCTGCATCGAACACACAAAGCTGACAAGAATATTGGCCAGCAGATTCAGATTCTGCGGCATCCACCCCACCAGCAGGAGAATCAGGATCTCCACCATGAGCACCGCGTGACGCCAGTGCATCAGCACAACGCCCTTCGCCGGGAAACGGCTGTGGATGATTTCTGCCACATACACCCCAGCGGCAAACGCCGCCAGCGGCAGCAGATAGCGAATGGCAGCCGGCCAGTTGCCCAGCGCGATATTCTCACCCATTAGGACAATATTGCCCGTCTGTGCGTTGGCAAAAACCTGGTCGCGGACGTTATAGGTGTAGGCGTCCTGCAAACCGCCCGATATGCTCAGCAAACCGCCTACCAACAGGGAATCTGATGCCTGTTTGGCTCGATATTTCTTCTTTTCCATCCTCTGACATCATGGACCCTGCTTAAAAT
>CAMWSZ010000519.1 GCA_947177005.1 uncultured Clostridia bacterium
ACGGTAAAAAAGCTGTGATAGATTGACGTGTATCAGTCGATCACAGTCCGCGCCTCCACGTAGACCGGATGCAGTTCGTCCGCGGTGATGCCGGTCTCCTCCCGCAGCTCCCGCAGTGCGCCCTGCAAGGGCGTCTCGCCCTTCAGGACAGAGCCGCCGGTATATTCCCAGTAACCGCCCCAGGACTTCTCAGGGTGCCGTCTGGTCAGCAGCACACGTCCGTCCTTTGTGACCGAAAAGATATCGGCCACCAAATGCCATGCCCCTTCCGGAAACGGTTCTCCGCGCACCAGGTCAAAGCCCAGCGGTTTTCCGTCCCGGTCATAGGCGTCCCAAAGCTCATGTTTCATCTTCATACACCTCATCAGACCACAGTTTTCAGCCAAGGCAGCAGCTCCATACCCTTGAGGATGCTCAGCACGATTGTAGCCGCACCCACAAACCAGCAGTAGTAAGAGAACAGGCCGAATTTTCCCTTGTCGGCCACCAAACGCACCAGCCGGATAGAGAGGTATCCGGAGATCATGGCGGCAGCCACGCCCAGCAGGTAGGCGGGGATCAGCTTGACATCAATCCCGCCAGCCTCGATGACATCCCCGATCTGCAAAATATTCGCGCCAATCACCGCCGGAATCGACAGCAGAAACCCGAACCGGACCGCAAACCGCCGGTCAAAACCCCGGAAGCATCCGGCGGAAATGGTCATACCGGACCGGGAGATGCCGGGGCAGGTAGCGATAGCCTGCCCCGCGCCAACCACCAGCACATCCAGCATTGTGGCGCTTTTTTCGGTTTTCCGGCCCTTGCGGATTCTGTCGCAGGCGAAGAGCAGGGCGCCGGTGACCAGCAGCGCGGCGCCGATAAAATATGTATTGTTGTACAGCTCCTCAATCTTGTGGCGGAACGGCAGGATCACGAACAGCGGCAGCGTACCCACGATGACCAGCAGAATCAGACGGCGCGCCGGGGGTACGGAGGAGGGTACAGTTCCGTGGATCAGGTCACGGATCAGGTCAAAGAATTCCAGGATCATCTCCCGGATATCCTCCCAGTAAGCGGCAAACACCGCCACCAGGGTTCCCAGATGAAGCAGGGTGTCGAATAAAACATCCGACTCGCTGGCCAAACCAAACAGGTTTTGGGCAATGGAGAGGTGTCCGGAGCTGGAGATCGGCAGAAATTCCGTCACGCCTTGGACGATGCCAAGAATCAAAGCATTGAGAAGATGCACAGTACAGCCTCCTTAAAAGATGTCGTCCTACATATTATAGCACGGTTGTTTGTATTTTTCTACACTTTTTTGGTAACAGAATGGTTACAGGAAAATTCAGCTGTCCGCCGGGGACCTTTTTCTTTCAGGAAAAAGAATGAATGTCACTCTGGACGCAGCGGAGGATCAAGGCGCAGATCCTTCACTCCGTTCAGAATGACATAGAACGCCGGGATCACAGGTGCATCTGTTCCAGCGCGTCTTTTGCCGCAGCCTGTTCCGCTTCTTTTTTGCTGCGTCCCTCGCCCTGTCCTACCGGCGAGCCGTTCAAACGCACTTCAAAAAGGAAGGTTTTATTGTGGTCAGGCCCGCTTTGCGAGAGCATGTGGTAGGTAAGCACCTGTCCGCTCCTCCGCTGCACGACCTCTTGCAGGGTAGTTTTATAGTCCCTGCGTTCCTCGGCGGCGGGTGCGCGGCTGAGCAGGACCCGTTCGATCAATTCTCTCGCCTGTTCGATGCCGCCGTCCAGATACACGGCGGCGAACACGGCCTCCACGGCGTCGGCCAGAATCGACTGCCGCTGTCTTCCGCCGCCGGCCTCCTCGCCCCTGCCCAGGCGCAGGAACCGGCCCAGTCCCAGGTCCTTGGCCACTTCATACAGGCTCTGTTCGCACACCAGCGCGGCGCGCATTCTGGTCAAATCCCCCTCGGGAAGCTGGCCGTGCCGTTTAAAGAGGAATTCGGCGGAGACGAAGCCCAGCACGCTGTCCCCCAAAAATTCCAAACGTTCGTTGCTGCCCAGACCGCCGCGGTGTTCATTGGCGTAGGAGCTGTGGTTGAGCGCCTCCTGTAACAGTTCTTTCTTGTGAAAGGAATATTGCAGTTCCTTTTCCAGGGCATCCATATCCGGCCCATCCTTTCTGAAAAAGAGGCGCCCCGCCCTAAAGACGGCAAGCGTCCGCGTGACGAGGCTCTCTTTATCTCGTATCGTATCGTACCTGATTTCTTTCGCTGCCGGGCAGAAAAGTCCATGATTTCCTTCTGAGAGCGCATCAGCCGTCCAGCTTATTTGTCAAGAAATCGACGCAGTCGGACACAGTGGTAAGCTTTGCAAGCTCTTCCTCCTGCACCTCGCCGATTTCAAATTCCTCTTCCATGCTCATGACCAGCTCGACCAGGTCCACGGAATCCGCGCCCAAATCACCCTCAAAGGCAGTATCCATCGTGATTTCCTCTGGGTCGACAGAGAACTGGTCGGCAATGATCTTCTGCATCCGTTCAAAGATATCCGGCATCTATCTCGCCTCCTTTCCGTGGAAAATAGCAGGGCATCTAACCGCATGATAAAACTTTTCTTGACGTCTGTCAATAGCTTCACGAAGATTTTTTGGGGGCGGTCAGCGTTTGACCCGCATCAGCTCTATACTGGCCTCGATTTCCGCGGCAAGATTGGCCTGTGCGGCCCGTTCCGCCTGATAGACAGCATTTTCAATCGCTTTGGCACTGCTGGCGCCGTGGGCTTTGATGACGGGCTTTTGCAGTCCCAAAAAGGGCGTGCCGCCAATAGCGTCCGGGTCCAGCCGGTTTTTGAACTGGTCCAGGCCGTCCTTAACC
>CAMWSZ010000520.1 GCA_947177005.1 uncultured Clostridia bacterium
CGTCCTCCTCCACGCCCTCCCGGACCCCAACCGCCAGATCCTCCGCGTCGTGGTCATTGAAAATGTAGTAGCGGTCCAGCTTGCTGGTATCGAAGTAGACGTTTCCCCCGGCCTCATAGCCGTAGCCCTTTTCGATGAGTGCGGAGATAATTTTGATATATTCGTCTATGCAGGCGGTGGCGGGCTCCACCACGTCGGGCCGTTTGATATTCAGTTTCCGGCAGTCCTCAAAGAAGGCATCGGTGTAGAAAGCCGCGATGTCCATTACGGATTTGTGTTCCCGTTTTGCGCCCTGGAGCATTTTGTCCTCACCGGTGTCGGCGTCGGAGGAGAGGTGGCCCACGTCGGTGATATTCATGACGCGCTTGACCGGGTATCCCTCATACCGCAGGTATTTCTCCAGAATATCCTCCATAATATAGCTGCGGAGATTGCCGATATGGGCAAAATGATACACGGTGGGACCGCAGGTGTACATTTTCACGATATCCGGGTGATTCGGAACAAATTCCTCTTTTTTATGGGTTGCTGAATTGTATAGATACATACTGTTAATCCTCCTGTTTTGTCCCCATTATATTACCAGTCCCGTTTTACCGTGTCAAGAACCGGTTTGGGGGAGGAAGTTTTTTTACGGTTCTTCATCTGGTTGGATTCCCAGCCGTTCCAGACTGCCGGGGCCTGCCAGCTCCGACAGTTCCTCACAGCTCAGGCGAAGTTCAACCTCTCCCATTGCATACGGACCCAGCCCGCCGGACGAATAGATCACCAGCATCCCTTCCTCATCAAACAGCACGGTCCCTTCATTCCATTGAGCGAGGATTTCCGCATAGTCCGACCAGTACTGTTCCCTTAACTCCAGAGCCTCCGCTTTTTCGAGCAGGGCCGCCGCCGCTTTCTTCTGAAACTCCGCCGGATTCTCCGCGATCTGTGACGGATCAACGAACTGTCCAATGGTCAGGTCAAACAGATAGCTGTATACATGGGTATTGTCGTGGGCGCCGCCGGCATAGCTGCCGTGATCCACCCGGACGCTGATAAGCTGTCCGCACAGCTGGCCCGACGCGGCTGTTTCATCATAAAAATAGATATCCTGTAACGTATTCCGATAAACTTCCAGGGCATCGTTCCCAACCTCCCTTCCGACTTCCACGGACTCATTCATCAGTTCGATCATGCGGGCATTGAAATTTTCCGTATTCCGCCGGGCCAGACCGGCACTGTCTTGGGACAGTGCGTCCGCGTTCAGTACGGAAAGGGTCAGCAGCTGATAGGAATAGTGCGCCAGTTCGGTGCCGGTATCCGCGGCAAAGACATTCTGCGCCGTCATCGTGTCCAGCTGATACGCCGGTTCCTCCAGCTCTGCCGGAGAAACCGTAAGCGTTTTCTCCGGTGCGTTTGTATTTCCCAGTCCCAAAAAACTTCCCAGCAGACACAGCAGCAGTACGGGAAGAATCGCAGCAGGTGTATTCATTTTGTATCTTCCTTTCCACAGGGGCAATTTACAGCAGCACCGGTCCGGTCCGGTATTCGCTGCCCGGCGGAAGCAGTTCCGGATAAGACAGTGTGTAGAGGTCTGTATACCGGCTTTCCTGTTCAAATACCCTTTTCGCGTCCCCGTCCAGACGCCGGACGCTGCCGGGTTTTGTCAGCACAGGCAGCAGCGCCCTTTTCCGCATACTGGACAGCAGCCGGCGTCCGGCGGCGTTCGCTCCTAATACCCGCAGGCAGGGCGGTGTCTCTCCTTTCGCGGGCGTTCTGACATCCAGGTAGCTGTGCAGCAGCATCCGGCGCAGACGCGCCAGCGGATACCGTTTTGTCTTGGCCGCCGCTAAAACCGCGTCCAATCCGGCGGCGCTGCGGACTGCATGATAAAAGCGGTGATACAGCCCCTCGTTGCCGCCGTCATAGGGAAAAAACGCTTCCTCCGGCATCGTGCGCAGACGGGCCAGCACCGCCCGTTCGCTGGCCGCCATTGTCACCGGGCCGCGCCCTTGGGAGATCTCGCGTTCCAGAACCTCCGCCGTGCTTTGGGGGACATACAGCCGCCAGTCCATACCGGAGAGAATTTTTGCCCGAATGGCGGAGGCGGACAGATACGGTCCGGGCTCCAGACTGTCGTGCCCCGCGCCAGAACGGGGCAGCGCTACGGGAATCATTCCGCAGTCCTTCAGCGCCCGCAGGTACTCGACAGCCAGGGCGTTGTTCGGCGAAGCCAGACACCGCGCTGCATCCCCAATCAGTACGCCCAAAGCGGCCTGCCGCGCCGCGGCAAAGGTCATGCCCTCCCCCAGAAACCGCCGCAGCTCTGTATGATACCGCGGGTCGTCCAGACCGTCCGCCGCCTGCCGCAAAGGGGCCAGCTCTCCGCACTCGCAGCCGAAAACCAGGTGCGTCACCACCCCCGTGCCCGCCAGCACCGCCACGCCGCCTGCCGCAAAACGTTCCGCGGCGGCGGACGCCCAAGGCGTGGGCAGCTCCAGCACCAGGTCCGCGCCCCCGCGCAGCGCCGTCTCCGCACGGGCGCGCTTGTCAAACAGGGCGAAATCGCCCCGCTGCACAAAGTTCCCGCTCATACATACAACCGCCGCCGTATCCGCGCCCAGCCTCCGCCGGACCTCCGAAAGCTGCCAGGCATGGCCCAGATGAAACACGTTGTACTCCGCTATCACGCCCGCTACAGCCATGCTTTTCCCCCTCCTCCGGCGCCTCCGGCAAAATCAAGACCGGTCCACAACGAAAATTTCTGAAAAATTTCAGAAAAAATGGTTGTCTAACCGGCAAGAATAGTCTACAATATGGTTGGGACTATTGTAC
>CAMWSZ010000521.1 GCA_947177005.1 uncultured Clostridia bacterium
GTTATTGAGTTTCTGACGATGGAGAACGGATTGAGTTCGGATGTGATCCGCCGGATCGTACCGGATTCTGGCGGCGGCCTGTTTTTTGTAACGGAAAACGGCCTGTGCTATACGACAGACTGGGAATATATCCGCAATCTGAATAACTTTGCCCACTATAACAATTATAATGTCATTGAGGGCAATCAGGGGGAATTGTTTGTGCTGAGTTCGGCGGGCATATATATAGTGGATAAGGCGGAGCTGCTGGCAGGTTCCTCTCCCCTGAAATATGAGCTGCTGGATTCCAAACGCGGTTTGCCGGTCAATCTGACGCCGGACGCCTGGTGCTACATCGACGAAAACGACAATCTGTACCTGCCCGGCAATACCGGGATCGTCAGCATCAATCTCAACCGGTATACCGTCAGCACCCGTTCCTACCGTATGCTGCTGTCGGCGCTGATTGTGGACGGCGAGACCGTTGTGGTGGAAAAGGGAGAGCCGGTTTCCGCTTCCAAAGATGCGGTGAAAATTGAGATCGTGCCGGAGGTGATCAATTATTCCCTCAATGACCCCGATATCCGGGTTTATCTGGAGGGATTCGACAAGGAATATTTGGAGATTCCCCACAGTGAATTGTCCAGCGTGGTCTATACCAATCTGCCGTCGGGAGAATATACCTTCCATCTGGCCGCGCTGGATAGCCGGACCGGTACTGTTATCGCGGAAAACGTCTATCGCATCTCCAAGGAAAAGGATATCTATGACAACTGGTGGTTCCGGTTGTATGTAGGGCTGGAGACAATGGTGATTGTGGCATATTTGACGTGGATGATCTTCAAGACGCAGGCGCAGAAAACTATCCGTCTACACCAGATGGAAATGGAATGGGCCAAACGCCAGCTGCAAATGGGCAACGAAACCATTCTGACCATTGCGCAGGCAGTCGATGCTAAGGATGAGCGGACCAGCCAGCATTCTCTGCGGGTATCGGAATACTCGGTTCTGATTGCAAAAAAGCTGGGATTCAATGAAGAAGAGTGTGAAAATCTGCGCAAAATTGCGATGCTCCATGATATCGGCAAGATCGGTATTCCGGACAGAGTGCTGAACAAACCCGCGCCGCTGACGGATGAGGAATATGCAATTATGAAATCCCATGTCATCCGGGGCGCGGAGATTCTGAAGAATTTTACGCTGATCGAGCATGTGTCGGACGGCGCACTGTATCACCATGAGCGCTACGACGGACGGGGCTATGCCAACGGTCTGAAGGGGGAGGACATCCCGCTGAATGCAAGAATTATCGGCATTGCCGACGCTTTCGATGCCATGACCGCCAACCGTGTCTATCGTAAAAAGCTGGACCTTGATTTCGTCATCAATGAAATGAAAAAAGGAAGCGGAACACAATTTGACCCGAAGCTGGTGGATATTATGCTGGGCCTGATTGAGGACGGCACGATTGACGTTGAGCGGATTTATGCGGAGAAACAGGGGGAGAAAAAAGATGAAAACTGACCGAATACATATCTATCTCATTACACTGCTTTCCGCTGCGCTGGTGATTGCAGCAGCTTTCGCCGGACACTTCCTTCTGCGCGATACGGACACCGGAAAGGTGTTGAAAGTCGGTTTTGTCTATGTCGGCGATACCATTACTGGATATACCAATAATTTTGTCCATGCTCAGGAAGCCGTCGAAAAGCAGTTCGACGGTCAGGTGGAAACGATCACGAAGTTTAATGTGGCCGAGTCCTTGGGCGACGGCGCTTTGCAGGAACTGGTGGACGCGGGCTGTGAGCTGATTTTCACCACAAGTTTCGGCTACAGCGAATCGGCAAAGAAATTCGCGGAAAAATATCCCCAGATTCAGTTCTGTCAGGCGACGGGCGTCAACGCCAATGAGGAACCGGTCCTGCACAACTACCATACCTTTATGGGCGAGATTTATCAGGGCCGGTATATTGCCGGCGTTGTGGCGGGGATGAAATTGCAGGAGCTGATTGAAAACGGTGAAATTACCCCGGAGCAGGCAAAAATCGGCTACGTGGGCGCGTATCCGTATGCGGAGGTTATCTCGGGTTATACAGCATTTTTCCTTGGGGTGCGGTCGGTAACGCCGTCGGCAGTCATGACCGTTAAATATACGGACAGCTGGGAAAATTACCTGCTGGAAAAAAAGTGCGCTCAAGAACTGATTCGGGAGGGATGCGTGATTATTTCACAGCACTCTGATACCTCCGGTCCGGCTGTGGCCTGCGAGGAGACGGACCGGTCACAGGTGGTCTATTATGTCAGCTATAATGAGAGTATGTCGGACGTCGCCCCCACGACCTATCTGACCGGCTCAAAAATCAACTGGAGACCCTATATGACCGGCGCGGTGCAGGCGGTACTGTCCGGCAGAAGTATTGAGTCGGTTGTGGCCGGAACAGTAAACGGAAATGATCTCGGCGCAGGCTTTGAAGAAGGCTGGGTGCAGATGCTGGAAATCAATGATTTTACTGCGGCGGAAGGCACTCGGGAGTGCGTGGAGAAGCTGATCCGCGAGTTTCAGAAGGGAAAAATCCAGGTATTCCAGGGAGAATATACGGGCGTCAATCCCTATGACCCGACCGATGTCATTAATTTGAGAGGCGGCTTTCAGGAAAATGAGACATCCTCCGCACCGGCATTTTGTTATATCCTGGATGATGTGATTACCGTTGAGTAAAAAACCGGCCCCCCAAAACGGGAGGCCGGTTTTTTTGGCTCTTTAGAGAGGAAAAACCACCAGCTAGTGTACTGTCTCGATGAAATATAATAAAATCAAGAGAAGGAAATGGAAG
>CAMWSZ010000522.1 GCA_947177005.1 uncultured Clostridia bacterium
TGAATATGCTCAGAAAATTTGCTTTGAGCTTGATAAAGCAGTTCAAGGCTTCTTCAAATTCTAAACGTCCCATTTCTCAAATTATGTTTAACTGCCTACTTGATCCTCTTGCTATTTCCTCTATTCTTGAAAATTGATTTCCGTGCATCCTGCAACGGCTATCTTGACTTTCGGCTACCCATATTATATAATAAGAAAAGCATTTTCCTTGAAATATAAATTCTGACTAATGGGGGAAGCCAAGCAATGGAAACTTATACCGATAGAGAAGAGTATATTCAGAAACTGGAAAGCCAGATGCGGTCTATGGACCGCATCCTGAAAATGGACACCGGCACTGTACTGGATGCCGGTATGAAAAAACGTCTTCGGGAACTGAAAGCGGAGGCGGCGGCGGTTCTGAAAAAATTGCGGAACGATGAGTTCGAGATCGCTATTGTTGGAATGGAAAAGGCAGGAAAAAGCACCTTCGCCAACGCGCTGATGGAAAGCAAACTCCTGCCGGCAAAGGGCCCACGGTGTACCTTTACCTCGACCCAGATCGAATACTGCGGCGACGGTCAGGAAGACAGCGCCTCTGTATCGTTCTACTCCGCAAATACCTTCGACCAGGATTTTAAGGACAAGCTCCGAAATCTTGGCTTCCCAGACTATGCAAAATATTCCTTTGATACGCTGGATAAGAGTACCTATGAGTCCATTTATGCCTCCAGCGTCACAGAGGACAAAAAGGCCGCTTACGGGGAGTCCATTAACAAAGATATCCTGACCATTACTGAGCACGCGGAAAGCCTTGCCCAGCTGTTGGGCAAGCCCGACCTTCAGTTCTCCAGCAAACGCATTCGTTCCGGCGAACTGGTGGAGTATATCACTGACGAGATCAAGGCCCGTGCGGCCAAACAGGTCGTCATCCGCTCCAGCAAGCTCAATAAAATGAAAAACGCCGTCATCTTTGACGTCCCCGGCTTCAATTCGCCCACCGAGCTCCATAAGGCCCAAACCCGTGAGCGCATGAAATCCGCCGACGCCATTATTATCGTCGCCAACGGTGCGCTGCCCAGCCTTACCGGCGAGTCGCTGAAAATCCTCAACGAGTCCGACGACGAGGGCAATCCCCTCAGCGATAAGCTGTTCGTCTTTGCCAACCGCATTGAGGATTCCAAAACCGCCTCCGAACTGGCTGAAAATATCGACAGTACCTATGCCGAGTGGTTCAATCAGGGCTTTGTCCTGCCCTCTAAAAAATACCGCATCGTTTTCGGCTCCGCACTGGCCCACCTCCAGAGCATCGGACTGGACGAGGGCCACCACTCCCTGAGCGTCTTTCAGGAGTATGAGTCCCTGCTGCCCCATGGCGACGGCATCGAAACGATCCGCACCGAACTGGAAAATTACAACCAGACCGAACGCCTGGAGGTCCTCAAGCGCCGGGTTCAGCGCATCGGTATGGAGCTGATGAAAATGTTCAGCGGGCTCAGCGGGAATTACGAGGAGGCCGCCGGTGCGCCGTGCAGCTACGGCCCGGAGCATCTGGAGATGGTCACAAGCTTCTGCCACGATATGCCCCCCAAAGCCGAGGAGGGCTTGCTGGCTCTGAAAGCGGAGATTCAGGTATACATGCTCAGCCAGAAGCTGCTGTCCAACCAGATTAAAGAGTACATCTCTGAGAGCGTGACTGTCGAAAAATACGGAATCTCCGACGCGCTCATCAAGGAGGTCAAGCTGCGCACCCCCTTCCCCGGCGCCTTCGACGATACCGCCCGTATCGAGGACACAATCCGGGAACTGAAATTTGCCGAAATGTATGACGATTTCTCCAAAAACGTCATCAATATCGCTGATAAACACCATGCGGACTACTTTATCCGGATCGTGGATATCATTGTAACCGCTATGGAGATCGAGCCGGATTCCCCCTACTACAGTGAAATGCGGAGCCTGCTGGAAAAACGGCTGCTGGCCTACAGAGGCGAGCTGGCCTCCCCTGAGAAGAGCCAGCGTGTATACTACCAGAGCCTGGTGGAGCGCTTCGCCCGGGATATCTATGAGGTGCTCATCACCAGCCAGTATAACGCCGAGCGCCTGCGGAAATTCTATGACAGCATTGACAACTTCTTCAGCATGTCCGTCTTCTACAAAACCACCGACGACCTTTCCTATATTAACATCGCCCCCAAGGAACAGCCCCTGTGCATGATGCTCCTGTTCCACCACTACCTCCATATCGACGAGAAAATGAAGGAACTGTCCGGCGAGCTGTGCAAAATGGCGGGCGTCAAGGAGCTGCCGGAGGATATGCACAAGCCGTTGGAAAAAGCGCTGATGTCCGTGGGCGGCGACCTCAGCGAACTGGTCGAACGCGCCAAGAAAAAACTGGCCCGCGCCAGCGATAAGTCCGATGACTTCCGGCTGAGCCTGCTGCGGAATATGCTGGGTGAGGCCGTGGAACTGGGCGAGTCCTACAATATCGCCGATCAGGAGTCCTTTACCCGCTACTATAAGAACTATCACAGCTCCCTCCGGGGCGGCAAGCAGGACTCCGTGGAAGACTTCCGGCAGGAATTCGAGAAGGATATCGAGATTCTTCAGGACGTGCTGATGAACGCTTTCGTCCGTGCGATCAATATGGAGACGCCTTTCGTGGCCCGCGAAACCAAGGCCATTGACGATATCATCAAATTCGTGAAGAGCACCGAGTTTACCCGCCTGCTGTCCGAAAACTTCTGGAAGATCCGGTACAAGGAAACGTCCCGTCTGGACAGCCACCGCCGGGAGCGGGAGAAGAAATTTCAATTTTACAAAAAACCAA
>CAMWSZ010000523.1 GCA_947177005.1 uncultured Clostridia bacterium
CTCCAGAGAACATTTTGGATAAATACGAGTACGGATAATTTGTCCTGAACTGTGGCAGGACTAAACTTAGTTTACCAAAACTTTTGCACAGTGTCAAGTAAATTTAAATTTTCTTTTTCAAAAACGCTCTCTGCTTCTTTAAACAGAAAAAAGAGGACTTTCTCCACCGCTGCAGTGAAGAAAGTCCTCTTTTTGTCCCTAAGCTTTGTGGGCTGCTTAGAAACCGAGCTAAAACGATGCACAAATGATTTCGACCCAAACCACTGTCTGAGCTGATAATTATTTTATCAAAATTTTGGGGCAGCGTCAAGTAGGAATGATATTTTCCTTGAAATTTTTAGGCCAAACTTTCCACAAATCTATAAATGAGCAAAACTGTATGATTGTACAAATCTGTTTTCTGTATACGGACAGAGCTGATTCTATTCGTCCATAAGTAGCGTAAAACTTCAGATATTTTTGTGCAGCTTTCTGAATCTACTCATTTATAGCACAAATCTTTTCCTGCAAAAGCTTTGCGATCCCCAAATATACGGTCAGGCACCGCCGCCGAACACGAAGCGGACACCTAAAGCATCGAACTGACAGATCCGGCAGCCGCAATCGGGAAAGGCTTTAAGGTGGGGCATGTAGAGGTTCACCGCCCTTGACGAAAGATACAATTTCCATCTCTCCGTTCTGAAAAAATGAGATCCTAAAGAGGCTGCTCCGCCAAAATGACAGAGCAGCCCCTTCCCTATTTTTCTGTGACATCCGGTGCTTTTTTCAGCAGGGATGCGGGCAGGTGCCGCAGCTGTAGTGAATCCACTTGCCGACTGCATCCTTATCCATACATTCGCTCTCGCCCCAGCATCCTACATAAGCCTCATATGCTTCTTGAGAGCAATTTTCAAATTCCGTAAAGGCAAATTCGCCATCTTTACTGGTGGCAATTCCGGTATTGTAACCAATGTCCTCATCTGCATACAGCCACTCAAATTCCGCATTGGGAAAGGCTTTCTGCAGTGTACGCATAACCGGTTCCGGTGCAGCCCATGCCGTCCGAAAGATAATCTGCCGGGCATCCCAGTCTACGAAGGTGTCCGAAGCGTTCCACTTTGTTCCCCAGTTGGCAATGTTCCATTCATACCAATCGGGATACCCGTATTTCTGAACGTTTTCGCTGCGCTGTTTTCCCAGAGCGAACAGCCGCTTTCCTTCTTCTGTCCTAAGAAAACACTGGATAGACAGCGGGCTGAAAACTGTGATTTTCAGAGTTTGTTTCATTCTGTCCTTGATGTAACTGTTCCAGACCGTTGACATGCTGCTGATTTCTGCGAAATAGTTGATCTCCGGCAGAAGCGGCGATGCCCAGCTATGGGTTTCGAAATTTGAAATGACCGGGAGATACAGACTGTTCAGTTTTCGTGCGGTTTCTGCCGCAAAAACAGGATTATTCTGGACGGTTTCGATATACGCAAGCTGTTCAAAAATGGCGTCATACTGTTTGCGTACATCATTCTCAGAGCCACGGACGAAGATATCCTCGAAAATCTTCGCTTTAGCAATCCGTCTCGCCAATATATCCGGCAGATTCCGGTACGCCTCATACAGCAGCTGTCCGCCCTCCGCATCCGTACTGGCCTCGATATTCAGTCCGGCAGGCATCGGAATGAGGGAATTGAAATCGAAATGCACCATGCTGCGGCGGCAGCGTTCTTCCAGTGAAAGCGCACTGGCACAGGTATTGGGCGGATTTGGTTTGGTATCATTGTCACGAAGGACGGCGGAAAGAACCTTTTGCATCATTTCGCTTCCGAAATCGCTCGCAAATGTAATCTTGTTTTGGACATAATTTGGCATAGGAATTTCTCCTTTTCGTTTTATTGTCCTTTTTGAGATAGGTCTTGGGGATTTACTTGTAGTTTTATATGCCAAGCAAAGATTAAATATCAAATTTTCAACACAAATATAATAACAGTTAAACCCCCCTTTGTAAAAAAGCAGAAGCGGATGGAGATGCAAATTTAAAGACTAGCTTGCCAATATTTGTGTCCATTAGGCGCAATTTACGGGTTGTTTAATCGATTCAGTCTTGTCCAGATCGTCTGGGAAAAGCAGCAATGCATCTCTTGTATGGACTGTGAGAAAGCGTGCCCGGTTTCACTTTCCTTTCATGAGATCTCTTCTTCTCCGGAATGTATCCGGTGCGGCAGATGCGCAGAAGTCTGTCCCTGCAAATGCCTGCGCTTTGAGACGATATGCCATTCGGAACAAAAAACTTAAAAAGACAGATAAGCTGAACACAATCTTGATAATTTTCAGAGAGATCAGTTCTTTGGAACTGGTCTCTCTGTTTCTCTTGACAATCCCATACAGATGCCTTTTCGCAGCAGATTCTTTTGGCAGTGATACTTTTTAACCGAATCGCATATAATGCAGCAATCCTGCAAGAAGGCGTAATCACAAAACCGAACTAAGAAAGGATTATCAACATGAATCATTTCAAGTGTACAACCAGAACCAACTATTTTCATGTAAAAGATCCGGCGGCATTTCAGGCGTTTATGAAGACCGTACATACTCCCAACAACTGCATGGAAGTATGGGAAAAGAAAGACGATAACGGGAATCCTGTATTTGGGTTTGGCGCTTCCAGCTTTATTACCGGCTGCTGCAATGCAGAAATAACAGAGGATGCCCGCGAAGAACCCTACGAAAAATTCTTGAGCGGACTTCAGAAGCACGTCGCAGAAAATGATGCGGTTATCATTATGGAGGCCGGACACGAAAATCTGACCTTTGTTTCCGGTATGGCGG
>CAMWSZ010000524.1 GCA_947177005.1 uncultured Clostridia bacterium
TTCTCCTCCTTTGCATATGCTTCCCAGACACGCTTCAAAGTATCATGCTCGCTCTCGGTCAACGCCCGCAGCGGCGCACGGCACACGTCCGTCTTGATAACGCCGCGCAGCTTGAGCAAGGTCTTGAGGGCGGGAATGCCGGGGATACTCGCAAGCTCCCGGTCGGTCTTTACGATCCGCCGCTGTGTTTCAATCGCGCCGGCCAGATCGCCCTCGTTGTACTGCCGGTAGAGGCGGGTAAAGCGCTCGTGGAAAACGCTGCCGGGGCCGGTCACCGTACCGGTGCCGCCGAGTGTCAGGCACTGGAGGTAGAGGCTGTCACAGCCGATCAGGAGGTCGGGGCGGCGGTCGCTCTGCTCCAGATAATCTTCCGCACGCATGAGATCAGGTTTGGAAAATTTGATGCCCTTGATGTTGGGGAAGGCGTTGAGCAGACGGTTGAGCAGCGCGGGGCTGACATCGTTGGCGGTGCAGCCGGGGATATTGTAGATATAAACAGGGAAGTCTTTGGGAAGCGGGGTGACGATATCGCTGTAATACTGGAAAAGGGCCTCTTCGTCCACTGTGAAGAAAGCCGGGGTCATAATTCCGATGCCGTCCGCGCCGATCTTGACGGCATGCTGGGCGTGGGAGGTAGCTTCGGCGGTGCTCATTGCGCCGCACTGGATAAACACAGGAACTCTGCCGCGGCTGGTCTTGACCATAATCTCGGCGATTTTCTCACGCTCCTCGCGGGTGAGAAGCAGACTCTCTCCATTGGTGCCGTTGGGATAGAGACAGTTTACACCGGCCTCCACCAAAAATTTCGCAAAGTTGGCAACGCTCTGTTCATCAACGCTTCCGTCTTCGTTCATGGGGGTAATGGCGGCGATCACAAGCCCCCGCATACGCTTCTCATTCATTGCTATCAAGTCCTTCCTTTACAATTATTTGCCCTTCAGCGGGTGCGTATGTAATCAATTACATGAAAGCCGCTACTTGCACTATTTTATAGCTGTCATATTAAACAAAAACTATTATTAAAACTTCTTAATATTGTTTAAATAGAACACTTAATAGCTTTTATTTTATCATTGCATGTCATGTAATTGTTTACATTGCACATGATACACGCTTTTGTACCCGTTGTCAATTGTGAATAATGACGAATATCTGCCGAATCTTTTGTTTACTTTTACAGCCGACTCAAAACATCCAACGAGGACATTCCTTCTAATTCACGTTTCGGTATTGAAAAAAGGCGGAATTGATGGTAAAATAATGAAAATGATTACACATAAGAGAGGTAAAGAAATGGCTACCATTCAGGATGTTGCCAGAGAGGCTGGCGTATCCACCGCAACTGTGTCCCGCATTCTTAACAATAGTCCGAAGGTCCTGCCTGAGACGCGGGAAAAGGTCATGGCCGTGATTGAAAAATTGAACTACAATCCCAATCGCCTTGCCCAGCAATTCCGTACCCAAGAAACAGGAAACATCCTGGTTCTTATTCCAGAGCTGGCGAACACATTTTACTATGAAATTATCTTTGGCATCGAAGATGTTGCAAAAGCGAACGGTTATCATGTTTTGATTGCGGAGATCCACAATGACAGCCATGCGGAAGATTATTTCTTTGAGTGCCTGAAACAGAAACAAATGGACGGTATTATCACATTCTCCGCAGGAATTGCCCTCGAGCGCCTGGAAGCGATGTCCAGACAGTTTCCCATCGTTGTGTCCTGCCGTTACTGCGAAGGGATGCAGATGCCTAATGTAACTATTGATAATGAAAAGGCGTCGCGTGATATCACAAACTACTTACTGAACCTTGGACACCGCCGCATATGTTGTCTTCCTGGCAACACCGGTATTCGCTTGTATCAGGACCGGCTGAATGGATACTTAAAGGCCCTGAAAGAACGGAGAATCGAGGTTTTGCCAGAGCTTATCTGCGAAAGTGCTGCCGATATTCAAGGGGGATATGATGCTGTTGAACGGCTTATAAACGCAGACGCGAAATTTACCGCAGTCCTGACATGCGGCGATACGCTGGCCATCGGCGCGATCAAAGCGCTGCAGAACAGCGGTCTCAATGTCCCATCCGATGTTGCCGTGACCGGTTTTGATGATATTGAACTGGCCTCCCTTTACAGCCCTTCGCTGACCACGGTACGCCAGCCAAAGCGGCAAATCGGCATCAGGTCAATGGAAAAACTCCTCGATCTCATTGCGGGTAAAAAACTTGCCAACCTACAAGATGTTTTGAGCTATGAATTGGTGATTCGCGAAAGCACAGGCGATTTTATCGGACAGCAATCATAAATCAACACGGCTTCGCAAACAATGGGAAGCCGTGTCTGTCTTGCGAATGCAATTTATGGACAAGTTTCTGAGTGAGTTTATACTGTTCAGGCTGTGCGGTCTTGCACCAGCGGTCAAACTTGATAAAATGCCGGATATAGGTTTCGTAGATTCTATACTCCGGTCGCCAAAAACCTGCGCCACATCACAGACCGACACACCGTTGGACACCATAGATGTACCAAGCGAGCGGCGAAGATCATGGAACATTTTATTGACAGGCAGACCGGCGGCGATACAGCAATCCTCATAGATTTCGCCGATAGACACAGTGTTGGTGAGGGGCTGATGCGGCGCACAAATAGAAAAGCTGCACCCCATTTCGGTCAGAGCAGCTTCGTACCCAACCGGCAGAGAGACCCCGGAAAATTTCGTGTAAACGACAAACTATGACAGTATGATACTAAACTGCGATTGAAAGTAGACAAGAGAAGGAAGAACTGGTACAGTAGAAG
>CAMWSZ010000525.1 GCA_947177005.1 uncultured Clostridia bacterium
CCTTTCGGTCCGCCATTCTCTGCACCTCCCTTCACTTTATATATGTACGCACACAGCCGTTTTTCGACAGACGGACGAAAAATTTTTCAAAAATTTTTTCATGACCTTCCCAATTCCTTTTCCAGCGCGGCGCGGAGCTTGGATTCAATACGTTCGAGCCGCTTGTAACAGGCACCCAGACTGACGCCCAATTCCTTCGCCGCTTCACTGTACGGCAATCCGTCCAGAACGACACGCCGGTACAGCGCAAATTCCTGTTTGGATACAGCGCCGGCGCAGAGATCCAGCAGTTCCGTCAGCTTTTCCTGTGAATCCTGCAGGCTGTAAACTGCTTCTTCCAGTGATACAAATAGCAGCATCTGCCGTTTTTTGCGTTTGACCATGTTCAGCGATACATATTTGATGGTTTGCTTCATCCATCCAACCGGATTCGGCGCCGCCATTACCTCGTCGATTTTAGAGCAGGCGATCCGAAAGCCCTCCTGCACCGCTACCTGCGATTCATTGCGATCTTTCACAAAAGCGCAGGCATATAAAAGGAGAGCGTGGTAATGCTCACGGAAAAGTTTTTCCAGGAAAATATCCTGCTCTGGCTGCATAGGACAAGCCCCCTTTCCTGCTGTTTTCGCCAGTTCTTTTAGGAAACAGCTCGTTCTAAGTACAATTTTTTATCGGCAGGTTACATGAACGGATTAAGCAGAACAGCCGCGGTTATTATTAAAAGCAGTGGAACAAAATGGACCCGGAACGCAGCTGGCCCGGCTGGAAGCTTTACGAGGTCATTGAGTAAGGCTGAGTAAATCGACAAGGCCGGAACAAACATTAAATTTTGGAATTTATCTTAATTGACCGGGGAAAATGCGGTTTGTACTGATATAATTTTGTCAGTTCAGGCTGCATTTTGTTTTTTTGATGGTAAAGAGGGCAATCGGGCTTCTAAAAGATAATAAGAAGAGCCAGCCCAAATACGGGTTGGCTCTTCTCATTTTAGAGATGGAACAGGGGCGTTTCCCCTGTTTGTATTTATAAAATTTGTCCAAACTCCACCGTTTCTCCGTTGGGTCCCTGGATGTTGAAGAAGCGTACTCCGTTTGACCAGAAAGGAAGCGTCTGAATTTCCGTCTCTCTGGTTTGATAGCCAGCGGAACGAACTGCTTTCCAGGCTGCTTCAATGTCATCCACATCCAATGCAATGTGATCAATTGCTCCTGCCTTTTCTGCAGCTTTTCCGTTTTCGTATGCCTCAATGCATATGTTCGCCAGCCGCAGGAAGCATACTGTCTCGCCATTATTGGATGTTTCATGGACGGTTTCAAAGCCTAAAGAGTGGTAAAACTTTACCGTGGCCGCCATATTGTTCGTTGGAATGCCGATGTGCTGAAGTCCGGTGACTCTTTTTCCTATTTCATTCATCATGATTTTCTCCTCCGTGTCAGATTGCTTTCACTGTAACATGGAACAGGGAAAAAGTCAAGGCACGCGCTTATCAGGTTCACAGATTCACAGAAGCCGCAAACCCATGGAGGCGGTCAGAAAAAAGCAATCGAGCCAATATTCTTTGCAATTTTGACGGCCGCTGCCCGGGCAATATATTCCGGTTCTTCGTGAAATAAGCGCTCAGAAGTTTTTGAAGGCAGCTCCATAAACTCAAAGAATTGATATCCCTGATCCGGATGGTCGGAACCGCTCTGATAAAACCATCCGTCTTCCAGAAATTTTTTCGCTTCCCTCACAAAAACTCCGTCGGGATTATTCCAGAAAATACGATCCCTGTTGAATTCGATTCCCCAGGAATGGAGCCCCGGAACGGGATGATGTACACAGACGGGACTGATGGTTCCCACTCCCTCAAAGAGAGCCTGTTCAAATCTTTCCGCCCACATATCGCAGTCTTCATAGGAATCAGCGCCGTGTACAGAAAGCCATGTGAGCCCGTTGAAAATCGTAACTGTTCCGATTTTTCCCACACAGATATTGTATGTATAGCCGCCGAGTCTTTTGACAGCAGCGCTGAACAGATCGTTGTCAATGAAATACTTTGTGATGTATCTGGAATAATGATCTGAACCAAATTGGATACGCTGCTCAACAAGTGTCAGATCCTCTGTGATTTGTTTGTTCATGAAAAATCTCCTTTTTGTGTTTTTATGAATTGTTTTCTTGCTTGAGTTTATCAGCCTGCTGCTTGTTTTATGTTATAGTATGCGGGAATTAACTATTATATCAAGATTTTTAGTTGATGATTTTTCAAACAACTGCATATCATATACCAGATTTTATGTGAGGAGGATTTTTTTGTGAACACAATACACATGAGGTATCACCTCAAAAACAACCCCTGCAATCGGGATGATGTAAATATCCCCGCTATACGCAATACAGAGACTTTCATACATTTGAGCCGCATAAACCAATATTCCTATTTCCCTTCACCCAAAAACTGCGATACTGCAGTTGCGTACTCCAAAGGAAAATTGTCTGCAATGCCGGAATTGCTGTGGGATACGGAAGAAGAAATGATATGAATTCCCTTTATTCGATATTTTTCTATAAACCAGCATATTATAAAATATATTTGAAGCAAAAGGAGACGAACGATTATGCAAGAAAATCCAAATGCCTATCTTCAAACAACTGCCCGTACCGTCAAGATTGCCGTCACCGGAGGACCATGCGCCGGCAAAACAACGCTTATGTCCAGGGCTGTTCAAGAACTTGCACAGCGCGGGATTGAAGTTCTGATTTGCCAGGAAGACGCCACGTCATTAATCGCCGGAATGAACGTAAAGCATGG
>CAMWSZ010000526.1 GCA_947177005.1 uncultured Clostridia bacterium
GTCCAGCTATGAGAGCCACCCCCTGGGCCGCATGGAGTGGATCAAGCTCTACGGCGTCCTTCTGGATAAGGAGGACGAGGCGGAAGCCTATTTCGACCATCAGCTTGAACAGCTTGCTCCCGTTCTGGAGCAGGAGAATACCGGCAAGACGGTGGCCTTCTTCTCCGTGACCTCCAACGGGTCCGTTACCGTGCGGAAATCCGGAGATTACATCGCCAAGGCCATCGACCTGGCGGGCGGCGTGTACGTGTTCCCGGACCTGGCGGCGGAGGAAAACGCCCTGTCCACCATGAACATCCAGATGGAGACCTTCTATGACGCCGCTAAAGACGCGGACGTACTGATTTACAACAGCACCATCGAGGCCGATCTGGAGACCATCGACCAGTTGATCGCCAAGAGCGCCCCGCTGGCGGACTTCAAGGCGGTACAGAGCGGCAGCGTGTGGTGTACCGGCAAGAGCATGTTCCAGGAATCCCAGTCGGTGGGCGAGATGATCCTGGACATTAATATCATCCTGACCGGCGGGGACGAAGGAAATCTGACCTACCTGCGTCGGCTGAAATAACGGGAGGGCGCGATGAAAAACGCCAGGTTCCTTCGATACTGTCTCTGTTTTGTTTTTCTGACCGCGCTGACAGCGGTGCTGCTGGTGTGGAACATCAACGCCGGAAGCGTGGACTTTGCGCCGGGAGAAATTTGGAACGCGCTGTTCTATGTCCACGCCGGCATTATCTGGGGTATCCGGTTTCCCCGGGTGCTGGCCGCCGCTATCCTGGGCGGGGCGCTGTCCGTGTCCGGCTTTCTGCTCCAGACATTCTTTGCCAACCCCATTGCGGGGCCCTTTGTGCTGGGCATTTCCTCGGGAGCCAAACTGACAGTCTCCCTGGTCATGGTGTTCTTTCTCAGCCGGGGTGTCGTTATCAGCTCTGCGGCCCTGATCGTAGGGGCGTTCATCGGCTCTATGGCGTCCATGGGGTTTATCCTGCTGCTGAGCCGCCGGGTGAAGCAGATGAGTATGCTGGTGGTCAGCGGGGTGATGATCGGCTATATCTGTTCGGCTGTCACTGACTTTGTGGTGACCTTTGCCGACGACTCCAACATCGTCAACCTCCACAACTGGTCCCTGGGCAGCTTCTCCGGTACCTCCTGGGACAACGTCACACTCATGGCCTGGGTAGTGGGCGTGTCTCTGGGCCTTACCTTCCTGCTGTCCAAGCCCATCGGGGCCTATCAGATGGGGGAGGTCTACGCCCAGAACATGGGAGTCAACATCAAACGGTTTCGGGTGGAGCTGATTCTGCTCTCCAGTGTGCTTTCCGCCTGTGTTACTGCCTTCGCGGGACCTATTTCCTTTGTGGGCATTGCGGCGCCGCATCTTATCAAGGGACTGTTCCGCACAGCCAAGCCCATTGTGATGATCCCCGCCTGCTTTCTGGGCGGTGCGGCTTTCTGCCTGTTCTGCGATCTGATCGCCCGCACGGCCTTCGCGCCCCGGGATATGTCCATCAGCTCTGTTACCGCCGTGTTTGGTGCGCCTATCGTGTTGTACCTCATGGCCTCAAGACGGAGCGCGGCGGCGAGAGGGGGGAATATCTGATGGAGGGTATCCGCTTACAAACGGAAAATCTCGCCGTTGGCTACAACGGCAAGGCGTTGATCCGGGATATTTGCCTGTCTCTGCGGCCCGGAGAGATCATGACCCTCATCGGTCCCAACGGGGCGGGAAAGTCCACCATTTTGAAAACCATTATCCGGCAGCTGGCTCTGGTTCAGGGTGCGATATACCTGAATGGCCGGGATATGGCACAGCTCACGGAACGGGAAATTTCCCAGCAGATGAGCGTCCTGATGACCAGCCACATTCATCCGGAGCTTATGACCTGCGAGGATGTGGTGGCCACAGGCCGCTACCCCTACACCGGGCGGCTGGGCATTCTGACGAAAGAGGACCGGGAGAAGGTTTCCCAATGCCTGGAGCTGGTCCACGCGTCCGCGCTGGCGGATCAGGATTTTTCCCGAATCAGCGACGGACAGCGGCAGCGGGTGCTGCTGGCCCGGGCGCTGTGCCAGGAACCGGAGGTACTGGTACTGGATGAGCCAACATCTTTTCTGGACATCCGCCACAAGCTGGAGCTGCTGGCAATCCTGAAGGATATGGTCCGCTCCCGGCAGCTGGCGGTGCTCATGAGCCTCCACGAGCTGGACCTGGCCCAGAAGGTCAGCGACTGGATGGTCTGCGTCCACGGGGATGTGATCGAGCGTCAGGGACCGCCGGAAGAAATTTTTACTGCGGATTATATCATGCAGCTTTATGGTGCGGCGCGCGGCAGCTATAATGCCCAGTTCGGGTCGCTGGAGCTGGAACCCGTCCGGGGGGAGCCGGAGGTATTTGTCATCGGCGGCGGCGGAGCGGGAATCCCGGTCTACCGGCAGCTTCAGCGGCAGGGGATTCCCTTTGCCGCCGGAGTCTTGGCGGAGAACGATTTGGATTTTCCCGTGGCCCAGGCGCTGGCGGTGGAAGTTGTTTCGGAAGAAGCCTTTCGCCCTGTTGGAGAAGCTGCTTTTCAGCGAGCGGCGGCGGTCATGGAGCGGTGTGCAAGGGTGTTGTGCCCGCTGACTGTTTTCGGGCCGGTGAATGAAAAAAACCGCCGGCTTCGTGAATGCGCCCGGGAGGCGGGGAAGCTGGCAGAGGCGCAGCGGCAGGAAGGGCAGGTGCAGTAAATCCGTGGAAAAAGAGAACTTTTCACATTACATTCGCTGCGGACAAACTATGCTGCGCTGCGAGTACAC
>CAMWSZ010000527.1 GCA_947177005.1 uncultured Clostridia bacterium
AACCGGGTCTATACCAAGAGAACCGGGGCGGTCAGCACGACGCTGAAAACCGACGAAAACCGCTATGTATCTGTATCCGCTTCTGTTATGGAACTGCTGAAGCAGTGGCAGGATGAACAAGACGCCTTCTTCCGTGCATTGGATATCGTACCCAGCGATTATATCATGACGGCGGAGAACGGTCAACCGATGCACCCGGACGTAAGCGCTTAATAATCACCCATCAAAAGGAAAGCGGGGGCCTTATCAGAGGTCCCCTTATGATTTAGAAGATACTGAAGAGACATAGGCGGTACGGACCGCCGGCTGCCACGGCATGAAAATATCCAGGTCATTTGGGCTGGGATTACGGCCCAGGTAGGGGAGTTCCTCCAAGAGCTGGAAAAGGTATGCATACGGATCCAGTCCATTGGCCTTCGCCGTTTCCACCAATGTGTAAATAATGGCGCTGGATTCTGCGCCTTTTGCGGTATCAGAGAACAGCCAGTTTTTTCGTCCAACTACAAAGGGCCGGATAGCGTTCTCAGCAAAATTGTTGGAAATCTCCACCTCACCGTGGTCCAAGAACGCGGACAGATCAGGTTTCTGGTTCTGGGCGTAGGTCACCGCCTCCGCCAGCTTGCTGCCTGGGACGGGGTCCAGAGTTTTCAGCCACAGCCAATAAGCCTCAAGCAAAGGCTCTGCCTTCACCTGACGCGCTGTTTTTCGCACAGCATCGCTCATTTCGGAGAATTTCTTCTCCAAAACGAACAATTTGTTGCAGTATTCATATCCAATGGCAGCTTTGGAGGTGGCAGTGGTAGCGCCTTTCGGCATCGCCTCTCTCCATTTCCGCCGCATGTGTGCCCAGCAGCCACAACGGACTGCACCAGTCACCTGGTTGTAACCAGGGTAACCATCCGTCACCAGGCAGCCGGTAAAGCCTTTCAAAAAGGCTGCCGCGTGCTTCCCACTGCGGTCCGGCTGGTACTCGAAAAAGCGGATCGGTCTGCCACCCCGTTCTCCACTGCCATAGACCCACATCCGGGACTCCGAGGCTGCAGGCTTCCCGTCCTCCTTCAGCACCTGTACCACCGTCTCATCCGCATAGATGACGCGGCTTTCCAACAGATGCTTTTTCAGCCTCCGGTACAGGGGCTTCAGCCAGGTCTGGGCTGTCTGGATCACCCAGTTGGCCATAGTAGCACGGCTCAATGCTATGCCCTCCCGTGCCCAGATCTTCTCCTGCCGGTACAGCGGCAGCCCATCCACGTACTTGCGTACCATGACATCGGCCACTGTGGAAGGAGAAGCCAGGCTGTGCTTGAGCAGACGGGGAGGCGCCGCCACCGAGTAGATGTGAGCATATCCGCTCTCTTTTTCGCAGTTTTCGCAGGCATAAGTAGCGCTGTAATACTTGATTACATGCACCTGTCGCGGGATGATCTCCAACTCCTCGTACAGATATTTCTTCCCCATTCGTTTCAGCGGATGTCCGCAGGTACTGCAGGTTGGTTGGTCTTCAGGCAGCTCCAGTATGACCTCTCTCACTGGCAGGTCCGCTGTCAGCTCGTCCGCAGTGCGCTTGGGCTTGCGCTTATGCTCCTTTACGGTCAGCGTCTCCTCAGTGGGTTCCGGAGCCTTATGGTCCTGCTCTGTTTCCGCCTCGTTGAACAGCCCCAGCTGTTGGGACATCACATACTCCCGCTTCTCACTGGACTGCCCGAACCGCGCCCGCTGTGCGTTCAGCAGCAGCTCGTTCATTCGCTCCAGCTTTCTGCGCAGTTCTTCATTTTCCTGTTTCAGTGCAGCGTTCTCTTCCTGCAGCTGTGAAAAAACGGCGATATCTGCCTGGGAGGAAGAACCCTTCTTTCCCATTGCGAACACCACCGTTTCTCTCAAATCTTGTGAAAATATTTTACCATGATCCCCCCTAAATGTATAGCTTTTTTCTTCAAAACAAGTCCTTTGCCTTGGTTTTTTGGATCGCTTTTGGCTGGTCGACCTGCAGGCCCTCCATCAGCCAGCGGAAACTGCGTACATCCAGCAGCCGTAACTCTGCCGCCGTCCTCGGCCACTGAAATGCCCCGTTGTTCAGCCGTTTGTACACCAGCACATACCCATCCCCAGAATAGTACAGCGCCTTGATCCGGTCCGTTCTCCGTCCACAAAATAGAAACAGGCTGTCTTCTCGCAGTTCCTTCCCAAACTGTTGCGTCACAATTGCCGCCAGTCCGTCGATCCCACGCCGCAGATCCGTGTATCCGCAGGCCACATAGTACTTGCTTACCCGGCTCAGATCCATCATAGCCGCTGCAGCGAACGAAGAACTGCCGCTATTGCTTCTATGTCCGTCTCTGCTGGCAGCGTCAGTTCCGCTCCCCGATATCGGATGTACAGCTCTTCTCTCTGATCTTCCACCTTCGGCTCCAGTTCCATGAGCTGAGGTGCCGCCTGCTCCATCGCTGCTGTGCGCAGTTTTCGCAGCCAATAATAGTATGTTTTTTCCGAGATCCCTTGCTGCTGGCAGTACGCCTTGTTGCTCAGCCTACTCTTTTGGCAGTCCTGGATGATCTGTCTCCACGTTTCCATTCGGTACGCATTGCGTACCTGCAATATTTCTCCCATTCCCTTCTTGCCGCTCCCTTCTTCTTGACTATCTCCTATCCTGATAGTCAAGTCTTGGGAGTATTTTCTCATATCTGTTCCCTACTGTATAGGTGGGCGGTTATTAGGCGCTTACGCAAAAACAAAAGACAAGGTTTGCAGTCTCAAGTAGAATGGAGTTGGGGAACCACATTCAAAAAGG
>CAMWSZ010000528.1 GCA_947177005.1 uncultured Clostridia bacterium
TTACTGTTCTGAACCCGGCGGCAGGCGAACACATCCCCATTGGGCAGGATTGTCAGATGACAGTTGCCGCAGTTGCAGCCGCCGTAAATCATCCCGTCCTCTGCATCTTCTGGAATCTTGAAAGCTCCAGTTTCGTATTCATACAGCGTCCACAGATGGTCTTTCTTATTAAAGTACGTCTGACAGCCCGCAGCCTCGTATGCCTTGTATTTTTGGTCGCAGGCCACAAGCAAGTCCCGGTATTCCGCAGGCGTGATGCCGGTATCCTTATCCTCGCTGGTAGGACAGTACCGGGCAAAGGCAAACACATCCGCACCATACTTTACAACAGTATCAATAATGTCTGGAATTTCCGTGATATTTTTGCCGGAAACTGTGGTCATAATCACCGCACGGATACCGGCCTTTTTGATGCAGGCGATTTTGTCCAGCGTGATATCGAATGATCCAGGCTTGCGGAACCAATCATGCGTTTCCCGCATACCGTCAAGAGAAAGCTGATATTTTTCACAGCCGAATGACTTTAAGCGCCTGCACACTTCATCTGTTAAATGGAATGGATTACCAAGTATTGTAAATGGTATGTCATGCTCTTTCATCAGGCTGAGCAGTTTCCAGAAATCCGGGTGCAGAATGGGGTCGCCGCCTGTCAGATAGAAATAGGGCTGGCGATGATATACTTCGCAGAAGTCCAGACAGTTGAAAAAAGTGTCCTCCACCTGCTCCCAAGACATGGCATCCGGCCTTTTGTTATTGTCTTCCGAAAAGATATAGCAGTGTTTGCAGCGCTGGTCACATTCGTCAGTCATGTGCCACTGAAAAGAAAAATACTCCATAACAGACCCCTCCTTGATAAAGTGAATGGAATAATTGATGGGACGCACTGCCTGAAAATCATTTTCACGAATGATCTTTAGGCAGTGCGCCCCTGCGGATGTCCCGCAGGGGCTCTGAGCCTTATTTCTTGTCTCCGGCTCCGCAGGCAGATCCGCAGGCAGCGGGTTTCGGCTCTTCCGGCTTCGGCGCACCAGCTCCGCAGGAACTTCCGCAGGCAGCCGCAGGAGCAGCGTGAGTGGTCTGGTTCCAACCATAGAGATTTTTCAGTGCCATGATATCATTCCTCCTTATTTATTTCGGCCAGTTTCCCGGCTGATAACAAGTTAATTACGCTCCGTCAGCGCATCGCTTCGGCGACAATTTCTCCGCCTTCCGTTGTAAGTGTCCCGGTTGCGGCATCCAAGGCTAGCGCATCACTGTGAGATGTGATTGCAGCGGTGGACTGTGCGTCATACCAGTATACTGTGTCTGTGTCTGCTACCGACATACCCATCAGAGCGCCTTCGGGAGCAGTCTGATAGGAATCCGATCCTGCCTTGATTGCAGCAATTTCCTCTGCGGTATAGAGAGCAGCGGTAGCCGGATTGGTAATGCCTTCCTGGTCAAAATAAGGCGCGGCATAATAGATTGTTCCGATACCCGCGTTGTTAAACTGGAACGCATAGGCCCAATTTGTTGTATCGGCTGTATCGGCTGTTTCCGAATTATCCGGGAACAGGTATCCAGCAGTCATATCCAGATAGTTCTCGCCAGTATAAGCGGGGAATGCCTCTTTCATCGCGGCGGTAAAGCCAGCAGCGTTAGAATTGCCGGCCACAAGTTCTTTCGCATGGGTCACATAAGCGATTTTTTCTGTAACCGCATCCTGCCCCTCCGGAGAAGCATGGGAGGACAAAATCATTGCGTAGCCCTTAGACTGATAATTCCGCAGAATTGCCAGCATGGAATCCATGTGTGCGGTACTGGTCATAATGGAATGGCTGGTCTTGCCAAGCATATGCGTGTAAACCACGTTCATAGCGGGAATTTCCAGGTCGTAGGTCTCTCCGTGGTCAATCAGTGCAAATTGGATGCCGCCTACGGTGACGGTACCAGAAACAACGGTATTGATGTGGGCCATATTATCTCCGCCGTGGAAGTCAGAGCCAAAGGTTTCAAAAAGGCCCTGGGTGGTGGCATAAGTAGAGCCGGACTCAACAGATTCTTTTGCACCTTGGGTACCGTACACCTTCATCCCTTCCACATAACTTGCGCCGGTTGCATGATCGCAGAGGAAGATATCATTCATAGGTTTGCCCAAAGTTCCTATGTAGGTTTTCCATACATCCAGTTCGGTTGTAAAAGCAGGAAGCTCAATTCCCACCAGTGCGGCCGCGGTTTCCACGATGTAGGATTCATCTCCAAGAGCATCGCCAGTGGCATAAGCATGAAGCTTCATATCACCATAGTCGTAAACAGTGACACTGCCAGCGTTTAGCGTCATTTCGGTGACGGTAGGCTGGGTGCGGTGCTGCGGCGCAGCAGGCTGGGAGGGAACTGCTGTCTGAGTGGGAACTACTGTTTGAGAGGGAACTGCTGTGTCGCCGGGGATTTGCAGTACCTGTCCGATCTGAATCTGATTGGGATCTCTGACACTGCTTTTGTTTGCCGCATAGATTTCCGTCCAACGAGCTCCGCTGCCCAGCTGTTTCTGGGCAATCTTCCACAGGCAGTCACCTTTGGCTACGGTATACTCGGCTGCCAAAGCGGTCGTACTCACTGCTGCGCACGCCGTTAATGCAACGACGGCTGTCAATATCCTGCGGCGGTTCTTCATGGTACTCAGGCTCCTTTGTTCTGTTTTTACCGGCTTTCCCGGCTGCAAGACTATCCTAACATTCTTGGCCGCCATGTACAAGAGGGCACTTTTTTATAACCTAGTCACCTTTTTGTAACCTATTGACAATAT
>CAMWSZ010000529.1 GCA_947177005.1 uncultured Clostridia bacterium
TTACATAATACGCAGCACCGGCATCACAATCCCCAACACCGGCGCCACAAAGATGACACTGTCAAACCGGTCCAGCACACCGCCGTGCTCCAGAAAAATACGACCGTAATCCTTAATCCCAAATTCACGCTTAATCAGCGAAAAACTCAGATCCCCCATCTGTGCCGCAACACTGCATATAATTCCCAGCCCTGCGATTTCTATATATTGGATATTCTCGTTAAAAAACCGGTTCATAACAAACGCAAAAATCAGACCACACAATGCATCTCCCACCAGTCCGCCAACCGCTCCTTCCACGGTTTTATGAGGGCTGACCCGCGGGGCCAGTTTGTGTTTCCCGAATGTTCGCCCCGCAAAAAACGCGAAGGTATCGCTGCCGAAACTGAACAGAAGCGGCAGCAACAAAAAACCACGGTGGAATCCGGCACCGTACAGCCGCAGAAAAGATGCAAAGGCATAGGGGACGAAAACCATAGCGGCTAATGCTGCCATTGCCTGCTGGAGCTTCACCGTTCCGCCCATAAAAACCGCATAAGAAAAGACCAGTAAAGTATATATGGTTGCCAAATCTGCGGAGCCGTATATCACAAATAATGCCGCGCCAAGCACAGATACCGCGCACAATACCCGATGCTCCAGCGCACCCACGCACTTCATTAGCTCCCAAGCCGCCACAGAAGACAGAACTGTCAGACATACGGCCAGCACGTTCACCGGCGACCACAGAACCACCACCAGAATCAGCGGTACACCCACAACCGCCACAAGGATTCTTGATTTCATAAGTAGAGACCTCCCTGAGCTTCACAGCCCCTTACTTCTTTACACCGCCGAACCGCCGGTCGCGTTGCTGATACGCCGCGATAGCCCGATGCAGTTCGTTTTTGGTAAAATCTGGCCATAGTACATCTGTAAAATAAAACTCCGCGTACGCGCACTGCCAAAGCAAAAAATTACTCAGCCGCTGCTCGCCGCCGGGACGGATCAGCAGTTCAGGACTTGGGATTCCGGAGGAATAGATATAATTTTCAAAGAGATTTTCTGTCAACTCTGTTGGCTTTACAGATCCTGCAATACAATCCTCAGCAAACATTTTAGCCGCATGGACAATTTCCGCTCTGCCCCCGTAATTAATGCAGATGTTACACTGACAGCCTGTCAGGCGTGCGGATATGGCGTTGCACTGGTCAACCAGTTCCCGCAGTTCATCATTAAGCACCGACATGTCACCCAAAAACCGCAGGCGCACATTGTCCCTTTCCATTGTATTGAGAGCCTCCAGCAGATACCGTTTCAGCAACAGCATAATGGTATCCACCTCGTCCCTCGGCCGTTTCCAGTTCTCCGTTGAGAACGCATAGACCGTCAGATGTTCCAGTCCGATCTCCCGGCAGTAAGTGGCAATGGTCCGGAAGGTCTCTGCGCCAGCTTTATGTCCGGCAGTTCTGGGCAGACCCCGCCGCTGTGCCCAGCGGCCGTTTCCATCCAGTATAACAGCGATATGGCGGGGCAGACGTTGGAAATCCACCTGCCCCGCCGTATACGCTTTTTTCTTTCGAAAAGCTAATTTCATGTAGCTGTTCCCTGCGGCGGCTTTACACCTCCAGCAGCTCCTTCTCCTTCTTCTCTGTCAGCGCGTCGATCTCCCTGCACATATCGTCCGTCAGCTTCTGGATATCCTTCTCAGCGATCTTCATATCGTCTTCCGTGATCTCGCTGTTCTTCTTCTGCGCCTTGAAGGTCTCCACAGCATCCCGGCGAATGTTCCGAATTGCCACCTTGCCGCCCTCGGCATACTTGGCGATCTGCTTGACCAGCTCTTTACGCCGCTCCTCCGTAAGCTGCGGGAATGCCAGCCGGATCAGCTTGCCGTCGGTCTGGGGATTGATGCCCAAATCGGACTCCTGAATCGCCTTACAGATAAGCTTGACCGCCGTCGCGTCCCAGGGCTGAATGGTCAGCGTTCTGGGGTCTGGAGAACCAATAGAAGCGATTTGATGAATAGGGGTAGACGTACCATAGTAGTCCACCTGAATCCGGTCCAATACAGAAGCGTTGGCCCGTCCCGCACGGACAGCCGCAAAATCTGCCGCTACGGAATTAATGGTCTTTCTCATTCTCTCCTCATAGGATTTGTATTCGTCTTTCATGATTGCTCCTCCTTTACAATTGTACCGATCTTTTCGCCCCGCAGCACCCGGAGAATGTTGTCGGGGTCTTTCAGTGCAAACACCTGCACCGGGATATGATTATCCATAGCCAAGCTGGTAGCGGTAGAATCCATTACTGCCAGACGCTGTGCCAACACTTCCGCATAGGTGATGCTTTCGTAACGTATTGCATTTGGATTCTTGTTGGGATCTTCGCTGTACACGCCGTCAACATTTTTTGCCAGCAGAATGACGTCTGCGCCGGTCTCCACGGCACGCAGAACCGCGGCAGTATCTGTAGAAAAATAGGGATTGCCCGTGCCGCAGCCAAAAACCACGACCTGTCCCTTCTCCAACCGGCGCACTGCGTCCCGACGTGTATAACGGTCCGCAAAAGCGGTCATCTCCACTGCGGTCTGTACCCGTACAGGTACGTCCTTCTGCTCCAGGACCTCCGCCACGGCCAAGCAGTTCATGACTGTCGCCAGCATCCCCATATGGTCGGCACGGCTGCGTTCCATTTGGCCGCCGCCGTCCTTGACGCCACGCCAAAAATTGCCGCCGCCAACCACGATACCAACCTGAACACCCATCCCAACCGCTTCCTTAACTGCATCGCAGACATGACCAAT
>CAMWSZ010000530.1 GCA_947177005.1 uncultured Clostridia bacterium
CGGACCTGTTCCGGATGTACGTGATGTATGCCGAGAGCAGAGGCTGGGAATTGCAGGTGGTCAGCCGGAATGATACGGAGCTGGGCGGTTTAAAGAGCATCAGCTTTCTGGTGGAGGGCGAGGGCGCGTGGTCCCGGCTGAAGTACGAGAGCGGTGCCCACCGCGTACAGCGGGTGCCGGTAACAGAATCGTCGGGCCGCATCCAGACCTCCGCCGCCACGGTGGCGGTACTGCCGGAAGCCGAGGAGGTGGAGTTCCATATCGATCCCGGCGATTTGCAGATTGATACCTTTCGTTCCTCCGGCGCGGGCGGCCAGCACGTCAACAAGACGGAATCGGCGATCCGCATCACACATCTGCCCACCGGCGTTGTGGTGGAGTGTCAGGACGAGCGGAGTCAATATAAGAACAAGGACCGCGCCATGAAAATCCTGCGTTCCAAGCTCTACGAAGCCGAGCAGGAGAAGCAAAACGCCGCTATTGCCGCCCAGCGGCGCAGTCAGGTGGGCAGCGGCGACCGTTCCGAACGCATCCGCACCTACAATTTTCCGCAGGGACGCGTCACGGATCACCGGCTCAGCGGCGATGTCAAAAATTTCGGCATCGACGCCGTTATCAACGGCGGTCTGGACCCGATCATCGACGCCCTCACCACCTCCGAACAGGCCGCGAAGCTGGCCGCCGAGGGCGAGCCTACTTTTTCATAAGTGAGGTGGGTTTTGGTGAAAACACAACTGCTGACGGAGCATGATATTGATACGGCGGCGGAAATTCTGCGTTCCGGCGGACTGGTGGGCATCCCGACGGAAACCGTATACGGATTGGGGGCCAACGGTCTGAATGCCGCCGCGGTAGGACGCATTTTCACGGCAAAAGGCCGTCCGCAGGACAACCCGCTTATTCTGCATATCCCGGACCCTGCCTGGCTGGACCGCTGCTGCCGCAACATTCCCCCCGCCGCTTACCGGCTTGCCCGGCAGCTCTGGCCGGGACCGCTGACAATGATCCTGCAACGCCGGGAAAACGTGCCCAACGCCGTTACCTGCGGTTTGGATACGGTGGGCGTCCGCTGCCCCGATCACCCGCTTGCACTGGCTGTTATCGAGGCGGCAGGGGTGCCGGTGGCGGCTCCCAGCGGGAACCTGTCCGGACGCCCAAGCCCTACCTGCGCACGGCATATGCTGGAGGATATGGACGGCAGGATTGACGCCATTCTCGACGGCGGTCCCTGCGGCGTGGGCGTGGAATCGACCATTATCGACATGACGGTCCCCATTCCCCGCCTGCTGCGTCCGGGCGGGATGCCGCTGGAGCGTCTGCGGGAGGCGCTGGGCGAGGTGGTTGTGGACAAGGCGGTCACGGCACAGCTGGGCGCGGGAGAAAAGCCTCGGGCGCCGGGGATGAAATACCGGCATTACGCCCCCAAAGCCCCTGTGATTGTCGTCACCGGCGACAGCCGCCGCACAGCCCGCTACATCCGCCGGAATCTGGGAGAACATACCGGCGTTATCTGTTTTGACGAATATGCCGGTCAATTCCCCAACTGCGTGATTGAGGCCATTGGTCCGGTTTCGGACAAGGCCCGGCAGGCCCGGCGGGTCTTCGACGCCCTCCGCGCCTTCGACAGCACCGATGTAGACACCATTTTTGCGCAATGTCCCGGCAGCAGCGGACTGGGAATGGCAGTGGCGAACCGTCTGAAAAAAGCGGCGGGGTTCCGGGTGGTGGACTTGGGGGAGGATGCAACATGACTGTCATCGGTGTGACCGGTCCCACCGGTGCGGGAAAGACGACACTCCTTTCTTTACTGGAAAAAAGGGGCTTTTTAGTAATCGACTGTGACAAGCTGTATTATGAGCTGCTGGATAACGATTTGGCGTTCCGGCAGGCGTTGGAGGGGGCCTTTGGCCCGATTTTTCTGCCGGACGGCAGTCTGGACCGTCCGCGGTTAGCAGCCCGCGTGTTCGGCGACAGCCGGGAGCTGGACCGTCTGAACGCTATTGTATATCCGGTGGTGTACGCGTCTGTCGAACAAAAAATTAGAGATTGTTCACAAATAGGGGTTGCCATTGATGCCATAAATCTGATAGAATCAGGGCTAGGCGCTCTGTGTACACGGATCGCGGCTGTGACCGCACCGCCAGAGGTCCGGCTCCGCCGCGTCATGGCCCGGGACCATATTGATGAGATTCGCGCCGCCGCCAGAATCGCGGCCCAGAAGCCGGACAGCTATTATCACAAGCATTGTGACGGTGTGCTGGAAAATTCGGTGGAGTGCCGGGAAGAGTTTGAGCGAATAGCAGAGGCGTTTTTAGAGGATTTGACAGGAGGCTGAAACATGAGTTTAGCAGATAGAATGCAGCCAGAAGAACTTTCATTAGAGGAGTTTCAGCGTTTTGCAGAAACCCATGACGGTTTTTGGGAACTGGAGGAAGGCGTTCCGGTCAAGATGGAGCCGGCTTCAGATGAACATCAATGGATTTCTTTAGAAATCAGTTCAGCATTTCGAGAATATTTTAAGGGCAAAACATGCAGGCCCAGACAAGAATTGGATGTATGGACGGGTAAAATTCCTTTTAATGAGACGGCGCGTAAAATGAAAGCTGCGGTTAGAAAGCCGGATATTCTTGTTTACTGTGATAAAGAGCAGAAACGGAATGGCATAATTCTATCCCCGCAGCTTGTGGTAGAAATCTGGTCCCCAACAAACACAATGAAAGAACGTAATAAAAAATTGGGGGAATATTTTCGGATAGGCGTGCAGGAGTTCTGGCA
>CAMWSZ010000531.1 GCA_947177005.1 uncultured Clostridia bacterium
TCTGTATGACTTTGATGCTGTCTGCCTGCAAGTCCTCGACTTCGGTCACATATTCCGTGGACACCGGCGACAAGATCAAAGTATCGGTAGACACACAGACTGGCTTCCGCCAGAATACCGGCAATCCCTATATCATTTCCAAAGATGATACAGAGTATATCCAGGGTACATTTGGCATCGCTGACGCCTACGAAATGTACAAGTCGTCTATTGATACGGCTGATACGGCGGAACTGCTGGAAGAAGGGGAGCAGGACGGCAATCCGTACATATTCTACACCGTTTCTGCCAGTGAGGACGGCGGGGATACGGAGTACGATTATATTGTCAGGATTGCCGGTTCCGACACCTGCGCACTTCTGGCCAGCACACACTCTGAGTCCGGTGCAAGAGAAGCCTTCAACGCACTGCGTTTTGAGACAGTATCATAAGCGTACTGCTTATCCAAGCAGGCCCCGTGCCGGGGGCGGGCAGCAGGGCGGTCACGCCTGATCATACGGCACATATTCCAGACAAAAGGAGGTTTGCGGGGAACCCGCGCCGGTTGCAGGAAAGACCGGCGCGGACTTTCCCATTCTCTTACAGGATGTAAGACCTGACGCCGCTGGAAGTCCCAACGGTATCAGGTGTTCCATCCGGTGAGGACAAATATTTTATCGAAGGGGTGATGTGATGCTTGTTCCGATCAGTGAGATTGCAGTCAGCGATGAACGGCGGGAAGTATTGCCGGAGGATGTACAGGCACTGGCAAACAGCATTTCCACTGTTGGACTGCTGAACCCGATTACGATTGACGGCGCAAACAATCTGATTGCAGGACTTCACCGGCTGGAAGCGGTAAAACTGCTGGGCTGGACGGAGATTGAATGTTCCGTTACCAGTTTAGAGGGCCTGATGGCGGATTTAGCCGAAGTCGATGAGGATTTTATCCGAAAAGGCTTGTCTCAGGTAGACTATGGTGAATTACTGCTGCGCCGGAAAGAAATCTATGAAATGCTTCATCCTGAAACAAAGGCAGGAATTTCACAAGCGGCTGCAATGAACCGAGCCATCGGAAACAACGTGGCGGAAAATTTTTCCGCCACGTCGAAAACATTTGTTGAGGACACCGCTGATAAACTGGGTGTAACCCCTCGAACAATAAGAAATCAAATCCAAACAGCCAAAAATCTGACGCCGGAAGCAAAGGAAATTATCCGCAATGCGGATACAAAAATAACGAAACAGTCAGCTTTGAAAATTTCCCGTCTGCCCCCGGAACATCAGGCAGAAGCAGCCAATCAGTTAGTATTCGGTGATATTCAGTCTGTAGATGAATACCAGCCGCCCCCATCCATCGTCCCCTATTCGGCCAGCGGCAGGCAATTTGCCACGATTGAGGAATCCATAGCCGATTTGAAAAATCCTAATAAGGATTGCAGCTATATCCCGGATTTGCTGCTGTCCGAAATGGATGCCTTTATCAAGAAATTCCATAAAGAGATTGCATGGTACAGGGACCCTTTCTGTACGGTTGTTTTTCCCGATATTTCGCCAGTACAGCTCGATTATCTCAAAATGCGTTTCGGCACGATCTCGAATACAATACAGGATTTACTCAAGGAAATAAAAAGGAGCATGAAAAAATGAGTTTCAGAAAAAAACACACCTCACCCCGCTCAGAGCAGATGGCTGATCTTCCCGAAGCGGAATACAATAATCCGGGTACACTTCGCACTCTCTCTACCAGCCAGCTAAACTCCGGTCTGCCTTACCAGCGTCCTGTGAACCAGGAAAAAGTGGACAAAATTATTCGGGAATGGAATCCGCGCAAGATTACGCCGGTTATCGTCAGCTTCCGGGACGGCACATTCAATATCGTGGATGGTCAGCATCACACTGAAGCGGCACGGCAAATGGCAGGCGGCAGGGATGTGGATGTTCCCTGCATCATCCATACCGGCATGACCTACCAGGAAGAAGCTCAGATGTATGCCGACCTAGATACAGACCAGACGCCCCTAACCCCACGCCAGCATACAAAGGCTCTGGTGGAAGCTGGTTCCGACCCGAAGATCATGGACATCCGGCAGTTGGTGGAGGATGGCGGCTTTACCTGGGCTTTAGACGTACAGACCGGTGTTCCCTATGAGATCGCGCCTATCCGTACACTAATCAATGCCTACCAGCTTTTGGGCAGCGCGGGTTTCTCCCGTATGCTGGCGCTGCTGGCTGGAGCATGGCAGGGTACGCCCCACTCGCTCCGGTCCGCTATGCTTTCCGGTATGGCGCTGTTCCTCAAAACCTATGAGCCGGAGTTGGACGATCAGACCTTTATTGCGTGTATGTCCAGCGTCAGCCCGGATGAGATCATCCGGCGTGGGCGTATCGACAGCAGTATCGCCCTGCGCCACGCCCGTATCATTTGGGAAAGCTATAACAGCCGCCAGAGCGGAGGGCTGGAGCTTCCGTACAGATTCAAACGCTGACAGAAAGGATGGCTGACTCTATGAAACCCAATGTAACAGCTACCGCCGCATTGTCGGAGGGGATGCCGCTGGTTGATATTCAGGATGTGTCCGTGGACCCCAATCTGCCCAAAGAGGAGCGGATTGCTGAGTTTATCCGGCAGATCAAAAACCCCTACTGCTTCAAGTGCGGCAAGTTCACCGTCCGGACGCAGTTCACCCCAGACGGGCCTTCTCTGGAGGATTGCCTGAAACAGATTTTAATTTAGCGCCACGGAAATCAATTTTCAAGAATAGCGGAAATAGCAGGAGGATCGAGAAGG
>CAMWSZ010000532.1 GCA_947177005.1 uncultured Clostridia bacterium
CAGTATGAGTACAAGCTCCAGAGAAGCTGCGGTATTGTCTGGGAACATATCAACGTCATTTGCCTGGAGCGGAAGGATGGACGGCCCACCAAGATTCTTTTTCTCCGCCAGGATGTCACCGCGCTGAAGGAGAAAGAATTTGCCGTTCAGGCCGTCATTGATACGGCAAACCGCAAGGAGCGGCAGTACCGTATCGCTGTCGCGTCGTCCGCTTTCTGTACGTTTGAGTTTAACCTTACAAAGGATCGTATTGAACAGGATATTCCGTGCGACCTTAACGGATGGCAGTTTTCTTTGTTGGAAAAACTTCGGCTTCCGGTCCCCTGCCGGGCCTCGGAGTGCTTTGCCGGATGGCGCGGCACCGTGACGGAGGAATCCCGGCCGGATTTTGACGCCGTGGTCAGCCTGGAGCTGCTGCGGCAGCGCTTTGAACAGGGCGAGGCAGAGGTTGCCGTGGACTACTGGAGCCGGATCCCCGGCGAATCGGACATCTGTGTGCGCCAGTCCTTCCTGATGACGCAGGACGATAATACCGGCGATTTGATGGTCATGGTCGTATCGAAAGATATCACCGCCCAGGTCCAGCGGCAGCGGGAACAGACCCAGGCCCTCCAGGATGCCCTGATGCAGGCCCAGCGCGCCAACAGCGCCAAGACTACCTTCCTGAACAGCATGTCCCACGACATCCGCACACCGATGAACGCCATTATCGGCTTTACCACCCTTGCGGTTACCCACATTGACAGCAAGGAGCGGGTAAACGACTGCCTGCAAAAGGTGCTGTCCTCCAGCAACCACCTCCTCAGCCTTATTAATGACATCCTGGATATGAGCCGTATTGAAAGCGGCAAAGTTCAGATCAAGGAGCAGGAGTGCAACATCTCCGAACTGATCCACAATTTGGTCAACATCATTCAGCCCCAGGTCAAAGCCAAGCAGCTGGAGCTGTTTATCGACACCTTTGACGTGTCCAATGAAGACGTGATCGCCGACGCGCTGAAGCTTAGCCAGGTGTTTGTCAACCTGCTGGGCAACGCCGTGAAGTACACCCCGGCGGGCGGCACCGTCAGCTTTCGGATCCAGCAGCAAACCACGTTCCACCAGGGCTACGGGGACTATGTGTTTCTGATTAAAGATAACGGTATCGGTATGGCCCCGGAATTTGTGGAGCATATTTTTGAACCGTTTGAACGGGAGTCCAGCACCACAATTTCTGGTATCCAGGGAACCGGGCTGGGCATGGCTATTACAAAGAACATCGTGGAAATGATGGGCGGAACCATCACAGTCCAGAGCGAAAAAGGCAGGGGCAGCGAGTTCCGGGTGGAACTGAGCCTGAAGCTCCAGGACGTGGAAAAGAACACCACCCGGGTCAAAGAGCTGGAGGGCCTGCGGGCCATTGTGGTGGACGACGACTGCGACAACTGCGAGAGCGTGACCCGGATGCTCCAGCAGATCGGAATGCGGGCGGAGTGGACCACCTCCGGCCGGGAGGCCGTCTACCGTGCCAAGAGCGCCCACAACGCAGGCGATTCCTATCACACCTACATCATTGACTGGCAGATGCCGGAGATGAACGGCATTGAAACCTGTCGTCAGATCCGTGCCGCCATTGGGAATGAGGCTCCGATTATTATTCTGACTGCCTACGACTGGACCGATATCGAGGAGGAGGCCAAAGAGGCCGGCGTGACCGCTTTCTGCGCCAAACCGCTGTTTATGTCGGACTTGAAGGCCGCGCTGCTGGCCGCCAACAACCTCGCAGAGGAAAAAACGGAAACCTCCTGGACCCAGGCGGATTTCGGCGGCAAACGGATCCTGCTGGTGGAGGACAACGAACTCAACCGGGAAATCGCGGAGGAGATTCTAACGGAGACTGGCTTCGTGGTGGAGTCCGCGCCGGACGGCTCCGACGCGGTGCGGATCATGCGCCAGAGCAAGGAGTACTATTATGACGCCATTCTGATGGATGTACAGATGCCGGTTATGGATGGCTATGAGGCTACCCGCACCATCCGCGCCCTGCCCCGGCAGGATGTGAAAGACCTTCCCATTATCGCCATGACGGCCAACGCGATGGAGGAAGACAAGGAAATCGCGCTGAAAAGCGGCATGAACGCCCATATTGCCAAACCGCTGGACATTACCCTTTTCCTGTCGGTCCTGCGGAAATATCTGCACTAGCCGCCCGCGTTCATTGGACGCGGCAGACAAAAAGAGTCGGCAGTTTCTGCCGACTCTTTCCTGTCCCGGTATAAATTTGATAGGAGCATTACTTGCCCAGGAAAACGCGCTTGAGCTTCGCAGAGAAAGACGCGCCGTCGTACGCCTCCAGAGAGATCCGCCGGTCCATATTGTAGCTATCCAACAGGTCGGCGCTGGTGCGGTCGCAGTCCGAAATGAACTGGACCTCATTTGTTATAAAGAGACAGTTTGAAGCAAAGTTATTCATAATCATTTCCTCCAAATATCGTATGATTTTTATCATTTATTGGGAGTTATTGTTATTCTTCCCTCTTGTTAATACCAGTATACTCAAAAATTCCGTCTTGTAAATGGTAGTACAGTTTAAAGATTTCCCGCAAAATTGTACTCCAAATACCAAACAGCGCAGCCGCTGAAACAGGAGGACATATTCATGTCACTGCCACTGAGAACATTATGCACCGAAAACGAAAATCAATTCCGGCTGTCCCTGCAAGCCGGAGGCAACGGCTTTCGCAACGCCGTTACCTGGGTCCATATGATCGAGGATGCCTGTATC
>CAMWSZ010000533.1 GCA_947177005.1 uncultured Clostridia bacterium
TGTTCATTGAGCTTGTAGTAGGTGGAATCCGGGGGACCGTCGAGGTTGCCGGTGCAGACGGCGGTGATGTCCGCGCCGGAGTCGAGGTGGGCCTGATAGACATCCTGAAGGGGGATATTGATAATCAGGTCGCTGTCGGCCATGACCACATGGGACTGGCGGATCTCCTGCAAATAGGAGCGGACGCTTGCCAGCGCCTCCATTTTGCCGGAGAATTTCCGGCCGCCGCGGGCGTTGGTGTCCTGGGAGAAGGGGGGCAGCAGGCGCAGGCCGCCGTGCATACGGCTCAGATCCCAGTCCTTGCCGGAGCCCAGATGATCCAGAAGGCTCTGATAGTTGCCGTCCAGCACCACGCCCACGTCGGTGATTCCGGCGTTGACCATGCTGCTGAGGACGAAGTCGATAATGCGGTAGCGTCCCGCGAAGGGGACGGAGGCGGGAACGCGGTGCAGGGTCAGCTCCCGCAGATCGTTATGCTTGGCATACGAAAAGATGATTCCGTGCAGACCTTTCATCTGGATACCTCCTTATGATCACGATTCAGCATCGTATTCGGCTTGACAACCTCTCCGGCGGCTACGGACGCGCCGGGGCCCAGGACGGTAACGCCCCATTTGTCGGCATCGCATTTTTCCGGGGACTCGCCGACGGTAGCACCGGCCTCAATAGTGCAGTTCTCGCCGACAATGGCGTAGCGCACCACGGCGCCCTTTTTGACGGTAACGCCGGGCATGAGAACGGAGTAGGCGACCTCAGCGCCCGATTCCACGGAGGTGCCGTGGCTGAGGACGGAGTTCTGAACGGTGCCGTTGATCTCGCAGCCCTGCGTGACAACGCTGTGCTCGACGAGGGAGGCTTTGCCGATAAACGCGGGGGGCTCGGCGGGCAGGCGGGCATAGATCGGCCAGCTGTCCTCCAGCAGGTCCAGGTCGCCTCTGGACAGCATATCCATATTGGCGTCCCACAGGCTCTCCAGCGTACCCACGTCTTTCCAGTAGCCCTCGAAGCGGTAGGCGATGAGCTTTTCACCGGCGTTGAGCATCATGGGGATGATGTTCTTACCGAAGTCGTTGCTGGAATCGGGGTTGGCCTCGTCGTCGATGAGGTACTGCCGCAGCTTTTTCCAGGAGAAGACATAGATGCCCATGGACGCGAGATTGCTCTTGGGCTGTTTGGGTTTTTCTTGGAACTCGGTGATATTGTCCTCGGCGTCCACGGCCATGATGCCGAAGCGGGGGGCCTCATCCCAGGGCACTTCCAGAACGGAAATGGTGCAGGCGGCATTGGCCTGCTTATGGGCGGCCAGCATCTTGTCGTAGTTCATCTTATAGATATGGTCGCCGGAGAGGATGACCACATAGTCGGGGTCATACATATCCACGAAACCGATATTCTGATAGATGGCGTTGGCGGTACCCTTGTACCAGCTGCCCTTCTCACCCTCCTGCATGTAGGGGGGCAGGATATGGACGCCGCCGTCGAGGCGGTCCAGATCCCAGGGCTGGCCGGAGCCGATATAGCTGTTCAGCTCCAGGGGCTTGTACTGGGTGAGCACGCCCACGGTGTCGATGCCGGAGTTGGTGCAGTTGGACAGGGGGAAGTCGATGATACGGTACTTGCCGCCGAAGGGAACGGCGGGCTTGGCCACATCACTGGTCAGCACGTACAGACGGCTGCCCTGTCCACCGGCCAGGAGCATTGCGATACACTCTTTTTTCATTTGATTTCCTCTTTCCTTATTATTCAGCGCCGCCGGAAGGTTCGGGGATTCTCCCGGCGGGCGGTTTTCTTCTCCATTGCGGATTTATTCCGCGGTTTCGGCCTTGGGTTTTCTGCCGCGTTTTTTGGGTGCGTCCGTTTCCGCGGTTTCGGATTTAGGCTTTCTGCCGCGTTTTTTGGGCGTGTCCGTCACGGTTTCCTCCGCCGGTGCGGCGGCTTTTTTGGTTGTCCGGGTCTTTTTCACAGGTGTTTCGCCGGACTCGGTCTTTTTGGGTTTCGGCTTCAGCTTGCCCTCTCCCCGGAAGAACACCGCGCCGAAGGGCGGGATTTTAATTGCCACAGAGGACTCCTGCCCGTGGGCCGGCTCCCAGCTGACCTTGCAGGGGGATTCGTTTTTGACGCCCGTGCCGCCGTACTTGACATCGTCGCTGTTAAAGACCTCGACGTACTCCTTCACCGGCGGGCAGCCGAAGCGGTAGTCCTCGTAGGTATTGGGGTTGAAGTTAATGGCACAGACCAGCTCATTGCCGGACTTGTCGCGGCGGAGGAACACGACCACATTATTGCTGTTGTCGTCGGGGACCAGCCACTGGAAGCCCTGCCAGTCGAAATCGATCTCCCACAGGGGGGACTCTTTCAGATAGAACTGGTTGATATCCCGGATATACTCGAAGAGCTGGCGGTTGGGCTGGTTGTCCAGCAGCTCCCAGTTGAGCTGCGCCTCGAAATTCCACTCTTTTTCTGTGCCCAGCTCGACGCCCATAAAGCTGAGCTTTTTGCCGGGATGCGCCATTGTGTAGGCGTAGAAGCCGCGCACGCCGGCCAGCTGCTGCCACTCGTCGCCGGGCATTTTGCCCCGGACGGACCCCTTCATATGCACGACCTCGTCGTGGGAGAGGGGCAGGATATAATTTTCGGAAAAGGCGTAGAACATGGAGAACGTGATGTCCTTGTGGTTGCCCTGACGGAACCAGGGGTCCATTTTCAGATAGTGGCACATGTCGTTCATCCAGCCCATGTTCCACTTCAGGTTGAAGCCCAGGC
>CAMWSZ010000534.1 GCA_947177005.1 uncultured Clostridia bacterium
CCTGAATTATGTCCGCAGCTTTGGATACGATGAGCAGTAGGAAGCAAGCCGTTTCCTGTTCTTTCCTAGCATATTCGACACTTTACGGGGCTATCCTAAAAGCGGAGGGCCTTGTTGTATGGACGACGGATACTGGAAGCTGTTCTGGGAGACCGGCTCCGCCGTGTTTTACCTGATGCACCGGGACAGCGATGAAATGACCTGACCATTGCTGCCGGGCGGGAATCCCGGCGCAATGGGCGGAACGGCGCGCCGCGGTTTTTGCAGGCCGCGGCGCTACATAGACCGAGGTGATAGAATGGCGCAGGCGCGCACTGTGATTAACGGCATCGTCCTGCGGGGCACCGATACCCGCGAGAGCGATAAAATCCTGACAATCCTCTCCCCGGCGGGGAAGCTGGCGGTGATCGCCAAGGGGGCCAGAGGACAAAAAAGCCGTCTGTCCGCCGCCGCTCAGCTTCTGGCGTATTCCGAACTGACCATTACCGGCGGAAAGACCTGGCTGTATCTGGCAGAGGCCGCAACCATTGAACTGTTTTCCGGTGTGCGGCAGGACATCGAGCTGCTGAGCCTTGCCAGCTATTTCGCCGAGCTGACGGAGGCTGTGACCGATGAAAATATGGAGTGCGGCGAGATCCTGCGGCTGCTGCTGAACGCGCTGTACGCGCTGGGCGAGCTGAAAAAACCGCCGGTGCTGGTCAAGGCCGCCTTTGAACTGAAGCTCATGGCGCTGGCCGGATTCGAACCAATGGCGGACAGCTGCGCCGTCTGCGGACGGCCGGACCCGCAGAAACCGGTTTTGGATCTGGGCAACGGCGTCGTTCGCTGCCAGAAATGCCTGCTGCCGGGACGGGGTCAAAGCGTGCGGCTCACCGGCAAAGCGCTGGGCGCGATGCGGTATGTCCTGTACGGCGATGAAAAGCGTCTGTACAGCTTTCGTCTGCCGGAGGAGGACCTGCGGTCTCTGGCAAACGCCGCGGAGCTGTACGTCCGCGCCACACTTGACCGAAAATTCCGGACGCTGGATTTTTATCACTCCCTGCGTCCGCTTGACAGAAAGGATTCTTAAACAGATTGTACTATGAGCGAATTATTTGACAAATCAATCCGTACCCTGGAGCTTCCCGCCGTGCTGAAAATGCTGGCGGATCAGGCCAGCAGCGCGGAGGCCCGTGACCGGGCGCTGAAGATCGTGCCCCAGACGGATATGGACGACGTGCGGCGCTTGCAGGACGAGACCGACGCCGCCCGGGATATGATCGGCCTGCGGGGCAGTCCGGCGTTTTCCGGGATCAAGCCCGTAGCCGAAAGCCTGTACCGTGCCGACCGGGGCGGCGCGCTGAATACCCGGGAGCTGCTGGATGTGGCGGGGGTACTGCGCTGCGCCCGGCGCGTGAAGGACTACCGGCGGGACGGCGAAGACAAAACGGCCGTTGACCACTTGTTCCGCTCCCTGCGGGGCAACCGCCATTTGGAGGAACGCATTACCTCCGCCATTCTGGACGAGGACGAGATCGCCGATACCGCCAGCCCGGAGCTGGCCGATATCCGCCGTCATAAACGCAATGCCGCCGCAAAGGGACGCGCAATTCTGCAAAAAATCGTGTCGTCCCAGAGCTACAGCAAGGTTTTGCAGGAGGCCATTATCACCCAGCGGGACGGACGGTTTGTGGTGCCGGTGAAGGCGGAGCACCGCTCCAGTATGCCGGGGCTGGTGCATGACGTCAGCGCCAGCGGCGCCACCGTGTTTGTGGAGCCAATGGGCGTGGTGCAGGCCAACAACGAATTGAAGGAACTGGAGGCCAAGGAAAAAAAGGAGATCGACCGGATTTTGCGGGAACTGTCGGCACTGGCCGCCGGGTCCTGCGAGGATATCCTGTCCGATTACAACCTGCTCGTCTCCCTGGACCTCATCTTTGCCCGCGGACAGCTCAGCTATAAAATGGACGGGAGCCGTCCGGAGATCCGGCGCAGCGGCAGCGTGTCCCTGCGCCGGGCACGGCATCCGCTGCTGGATACGGGCCGGGCGGTGCCGGTTGACATTGAGCTGGGGCAGTCCTTTGACACTCTGGTCATTACCGGTCCCAACACCGGCGGCAAGACCGTCAGCCTGAAAACATTGGGCCTGCTGACCCTTATGGCACAGTGCGGTCTGCATATCCCGGCGGCATCCGGCAGCGCGGTGAGCGTGTTCGACCGCGTGCTGGCCGATATCGGCGATGAACAGAGCATTGAACAGAGCTTATCCACATTTTCGGCGCATATGGTGAACATCGTCCAGATTCTGGAGGAGGCCGACGGCCACAGCCTGATTTTATTCGACGAATTGGGCGCGGGGACAGACCCGGTTGAGGGCGCGGCGCTGGCGATTGCCATTATCCAGCACGTCCGGGACCGGGGCGCGAGGGTTGCCGCCACCACCCACTATGCCGAACTGAAAACCTTTGCCATGACTACGGTGGGCGTCGAAAACGCCAGCTGTGAGTTTGATGTGGAGACGCTGCGTCCTACTTATAAGCTGCTGATTGGGATTCCCGGTAAATCCAATGCGTTTGCCATTTCCCGGCGGCTGGGTCTGGACCCGTCCGTGATCGAAACCGCAAAGGCCCAAATGGACAGCGAATCCATTCGCTTTGAGGACGTGCTGACCCAGCTGGAGGAAAAACGGCAGCGTCTGGAGAAGGAGCAGACCGAGGCGGCAAGACTGCTGAGCCAGCGGGAGAGCGACGCCAAACGTGCCCGGGAATTCCGGGAACAA
>CAMWSZ010000535.1 GCA_947177005.1 uncultured Clostridia bacterium
TGTCCTGCATCATGAACGACGGCGGTCAGGACCCCTATATCCTGATCAACGGCTTTGGCGAGGGCTACGGCGATCCCGATGCCTGGAAGCACATGGCTGTGACCGATGAGGGCAAGGTTGTCTGCGTCGCTCAGTCCGAAGGCTTCAAGAAGGGCACTGAATGGCTGCACAAGCTGTATGCCGAGGGCCTGATTGACGTCGAGGCGTTCACCCAGGATTGGTCCACCTATGTCGCTAAGGGCAAGAGCAACCGCTACGGCGTCTGCTTCACCTGGGACGTCGGCAATGTCGCCCCTTCCCTGCAGGGTTGGGAGCCTCTGCCCATGCTGAAGGCTGACACCACCAATATTACCCCCGCTACCGCTTCCTACACCTCCGGTTTCCAGCGCGGCCGCTGCGTCGTGACCTCTGTGGCGCAGAATCCTGCTCTGGTCTGCTCCTGGCTGGATCAGATGTATGATCCCATGCAGTCCCCGCAGAACAACTGGGGCACCTACGACGAGGGTGACGGCTTTGATATCTTCGAGATGAGCACCAATGACAACGGCGACCCGATGCTCAAGCACGCGCCTTTGGGCGACAAGTCCCCTGTTGAGGTCCGCGAAGCTGAGAGTGTGAACGGCCCCCTGGCCGTCCTGGACAGCTATTATGGCGTGTACGTCACCCTTCCCGATGACGCCGCTTACCGTCTGGACTGGATCAAGGAGACCTACAGCCCCGTCTGCACGGCTAAGTACTGCCTGCCCAGCTTCTTCATGACCCAGGAGGATACCGTTACCGACTCCAATCTGGGCGCTGACATCGGCAAGTGCGTCAACGAGTTCAAGGCCCGCTCCGTTCTGGAGGGCTTCACCGACGCCGATTGGGATGAGTTCCAGAACAATCTCCAGGCTTACAAGATTGATGAGTACGTCGCCCTGTACCAGAAGTACTTCGACGCGTACCTTGCCAATCAATAAGCATTCGACTGCGGCCAGCAATATCTGCTTTCTAACAGTTCCCCGTCCCCCAGTGGGGCGGGGAATTTCCCAAATACGCCCGGTTCGCTTTCGTTCCCGGTGTGTACAGGCGGGCTTGCAGTGATCCGGCCCGCTCCGCCTGTGAGACCGCAGATTCATTTCCGGTTTCCTGACCCGGCGCCTGCTTTCCGGCCCGAAACTCAAAGATGAACAGTTCGAGTAGTTTTCCCGTCCTGCATCTTTGGTCCCCTTTCTTTTCTCAGACAAGTATAGCATTACATAGATAAGTTGTCAACACCTTTTCTTGACTGGGAAAAGTTTTTTGTTATGCAAAGATTCTCTGGACGGATACAAAAAGGCATTCGGCCTGCCGTCCGGAAACCGGGATATAATACAACGCATATGGAGGTCCATGTGATTAGCAACATTTTAAGAGAGGCGCGGATACATGAAGAGATCGCCGGGCAGCTGATACCGGACGCCGCCCGGCCGTCTTTTCATCTGTCGCCCCGTACCGGATGGATGAATGATCCAAACGGTTTTTCTTTCTATCAAGGCAAATACCACCTGTTTTACCAGTATTACCCCTATGCCGCCAAGTGGGGAGCCATGCATTGGGGCCACGCTGTCAGCGAGGACCTGCTCCATTGGACGCATCTGCCCGCCGCCCTGGCGCCGGACACGCTTCCGGACCGGGACGGCTGCTTTTCCGGCAGCGCCGCAGAGCTTCCCGACGGACGGCATCTGCTGATGTACACCGGCGTTGTCAACGGTCCGGCGCAGTACCTGGACGGCGCAGGCGGCGGCGCACAGACACAGTGCCTTGCGGTGGGAGACGGCATTGATTATGAGAAGTATCCCGGCAACCCCGTTTTGACTGACGCCGATATCCCGGAAGGCGGCAGCAAGGTTGATTTCAGAGACCCAAAGATGTGGCGGGAGAGCGACGGAACTTACCGCTGCGTCGTGGGGAACCGTCCGGCGGACGGCAGCGGTCAGATCCTGTACTATTCCAGCAGGGACGGTTTCCACTGGAAATTTGAAAGCGTTCTGGCCGAGAATAAAAACCGGTTCGGCCTGATGTGGGAATGTCCGGATTTTTTCCGGCTTGACGGAAAATACGTCCTGCTTACAAGCCCTCAGGATATGCTGCCCAGCGGGTTCGAGTACCACAACGGCAACGGAACCCTTTGCCTGACCGGAGACTTCGACAGCAAAAGCATGACGTTTCAGGAAGAGCATAATCAGGCGGTCGATTACGGCATTGACTTCTATGCGCCGCAGACTCTGCTGGCCCCCGACGGCAGGCGCATCATGATCGCCTGGATGCAGAACTGGGACACCCTGTCCATTGCGTCGCTGAAAGCGCCCTGGTTCGGACAGATGACGCTGCCCAGAGAACTGTCGGTCCGGAACGGCAGACTGTATCAGCAGCCTGTCCGGGAGCTGGAAGCACTGCGCAGCGAACCCGTTTCCTATCAGAATGTAAATTTTGAGGGGGAGCTGGCGCTGACGGGTATCCAGGGCCGCAAGGTGGATGTGACAATTACCCTGCGTCCCGGCGACACTGAGCAGATTTACAAGAAATTCGCCGTCTGGTTCGGGCAGAACGAGGAGTATCATACGGCGGTCAGTTTCCGGCCGTATGAATCCGTCCTGAAAATCGACCGGAAATTTTCCGGTTCCAGACGTGCCATTATTCACCAGCGGAGATGTCAGGTGCCGCAGAGCGGAGGCCGCATTACCTTCCGTATGATATTGGACCGGTTCAGCGTGGAAATTTTCGTCAACC